>CAZMOW010000005.1:0-61819 GCA_964567975.1 uncultured Anaerolineales bacterium
GTTCGTCGGCCAGATAGTGGGTGAGACGGGTTATGACGGCATCTATTTGGTGGGGCGGGCCCTGAACGGTGTGCTCGATATGCTTTCCATCGTGTTGATCTTTTACATAGGGAAACGTCTCTATGACGCCCGTGTGGGGCTCCTGGGTGCCCTGTTTCTTGCCCTCAGCGTGCTTAACATTCAGAGCGCTCACTATTTCACCGTGGATACGTGGACCACATTTTTCGTCACTTTGAGCCTCTACTGTGCCGTTCGCGTGGCTCAGGGTGAAGGCCGGGGAAGCGTCCTGGCCCTGGGTCTGGCTTTTGGTCTGGCCATAGCCTCCAAGATCAGCGTCCTCACCTTCCTACTCGTTATCGGGCTGGCTTACACGTTGAGGATCTGGAGACGATGGCGGGAAGAGAGGGGCGAAGCGGCGCCATCACGATTGGCGGATTTACGCAGCCGATGGGGTCGGTTCAACCTCTCTCTCACGATTGCGCCGGATGATGCGTGTGGGCCGGTGACCGACGGCGAACGTCTAGCCTTTCGCGTTTTCCGTGGTGCGCTCTTTCTTTTGGGAACATTGGTTATAGCCGCCCTCGTCTTTCGTGTGGCACAGTCCCATGCCTTCACGGGGCCAGGGCTGTTCAATTTCAACCTGAACCCCACGTGGACGGACGATATGAGCCATATCAGCAAGTTGACGAGTGGGGAAAATGATTGGCCGCCCAGTTATCAATGGGCGTCGCGGACGCCGATCTTTTTCATGCTCAAGAACATGGTGCTGTGGGGGCTGGGGTTGCCGTTGGGCATCACGGCGTGGGCGAGTTGGGGATTCATGGCCTGGGAGCTCTACAAAAAGGAGAAGTTGGCCCATCTTTTGCCCTGGGTATGGATGACTTTTACTTTTCTCTATCACAGTACCCAGTACGTCAAGACTATGCGCTATCTGCTTCCCATCTATCCCGCGGCGGCCATGATGGCCGCCTATGGCCTGGTCAAATTGTGGGATGGTGCCAGGATGTGGGGAATGCGTTATGATCGGAAGGACCGTTGGATACGCGGGGTGGCCGGCCTGGTGATCCTGGTGGTGGTGTTAGGTACGGCCTTTTGGGCCGTCGCCTTTACCAGCATCTATGCGCGGCCGGTGACGCGCATTGCGGCCTCGCGCTGGATGTATGAGAATCTACCTCAAGGCAGTGCCGTGTCCTATGAGGTGTGGGATGATCCCCTGCCCCTGAACATTGATGGACGCCTGGCCAGTTCCCACTTTGATCAGGTGAGGATGGACCTGTATGCGGAGGATACCCCGGAGAAGCGCGAAAAACTGTACGGCTGGCTCGAGGCAACGGACTATGTCATCCTCTCCAGCAACCGTCTCTATGAGTCGATTCCGCGTCTGCCCATGCGCTATCCCATGACCACGCGCTACTATGAGGCCCTCTTTTCGGGGGAGCTTGGTTTTGAGCGTATAGCCACCTTTACCTCGCGGCCAAAGCTGTTGGGCATCGAGATTGTCGATGACAACGCGGAGGAGGCCTTTACCGTGTATGATCATCCCAAGGTGATCATCTTTGAAAAGGCCCCCGAATTTTCCATGGCCAGGGTCAGAGCCCTGTTCGAAGGGTATGACCTCGGACGCGTCGTGCGCCTAAAGTCGGGGCAAGTGGCCTCGGCGCCCAATTTGTTGATGCTCAGCGAGGAGGAATGGGCCATACAGCGTGCCGGGGGGACGTGGTCCAATATCTTTTCTCGCGAAAGCCTATCCAACAGACTGCCCACGACGATCTGGCTTCTGGCTCTATTTTATGTGGGATTCGCCGCTTTTCCCCTGACTTTTGCGGCCTTGGGGCGGCTGCGCGATCGTGGATATATGCTATCCAAGACCGTGGGCTTGTTGCTGGTGAGCTATCTTGCCTGGCTGCTGCCCAGTTTGAAGGTCTTTCCCTATCGTCGAGAGCTCATTGTGGGAGTGTTGTTAGGCGTGAGCGCCCTTGCTGCCGTGGTGGGGTGGATACAGAGACGCCAATTGCTAGAGTTTTTGCGGGCGCGCTGGCGTCTTCTAATAGTCAGTGAACTGCTGTTTTTGGGCTTTTTTTTCCTTTTCTGGCTCATACGTTTTCTCAATCCCGACCTCTGGCATCCGACCATGGGCGGAGAGAAACCCATGGATATGGCCTATCTGAATGCCATCATCAAGAGTACCCACTTTCCCCCCTATGATCCGTGGTTCGCTGGCGGGTACATCAATTATTATTACTTTGGCTGGGTCACCGTGGCGACGCTGATCAAGCTGACGGCCATCGTGCCCTCGGTGGCCTACAATCTGGCCATTCCTACCTTTTTTGCTCTGCTGGCCATGGGTTCCACGTCTGTGGTCTTTAACCTTGTCCCCGCGGGGGAGGATGAGGACGGTTGGTTCCCCAGGGCGTTGGGGTACGGCCTCGTCGGTGCGCTGTTGGTGGCTGTGGTGGGCAACCTAGGCGAACTGCAACTCTTGTGGAATGGTTTCAGGGAATTGGGCAGTGCGGTCTCCTTTGAGAGCACCCTTCCCGGGCTCGTGCCTCTGGTGCAGGGGATCCGTGGGTTCTGGGCTTGGATCGGGGAAGGTGAGCGGTTACCTTTTCGCCCCGAGTGGTGGTACTGGAACGCCAGTCGCATCATGAAGCACGGCGAGATTAACGAGTTTCCCTTTTTCAGCTTCCTGTATGCTGATCTCCATGCCCACCTAACAGCCATGCCCTTTGCCGTCTGTGCTCTGGCCCTGGCGAGCAGCTTTGTGGTCGAGCCCGTGCGGCGGCTGTCCGGCTTGGCTGGTGACGAAAAAAGGGAAGGAGAATCCGAGGCGGAATCTGTCGGGGATCTGGAGGACAATCTCTCATCTGGCGCGCTCTCCGCTCGGCAAATTGCGCACTCTGCGTTCGCCTCCCTGCGACGTGTATGGCGACGCATCCATTGGCCCGAGATTTTCTCCTTGACCCTACTGGCGTTGGTGCTCGGGCAACTATGGTGTAACAATTCTTGGGACTTTCCCACCTATGCCGGCGTCTCTGTGATCGCCCTGGCCATAAGCGCATATGCTCGGGCCGACAGGATCGACAAGGAGGTGGTGGCCCGTTTCGCGTTGCGCGTCGCGTACTTGCTGGCGTTGAGCATGCTCCTTTTCTTTCCCTACCATGCCAACTATGGCCTGGCATATTCCAGCGTCAAGTTCTGGGAGGGGGAACGTACCTCTATCGGTGCGTATCTCATCATCCATGGGACCTTTCTTTTTATACTGGTCTCATATCTTCTGGCACTCCTTTTCGATAGGAAGCGCCGAAACGGTATCGTGCGTGCCATACGCCTGCTCTTCCATTTCAGGGAGCGAAGGGAACGTGCGCTGCATCTCTACGATCTTCTCGTGCGCTGTCCAAAGGTGGGCTACGAGCTGGGATGGTTGAGCCTAATCGTCCTGGGGGTCCTGTTGGTTCTGCTCTGTTTTCAGCAGGCCTGGATCCTGTTGCTGACGGTGCCCATACTCGCCCTGGCCTTTGGTGTAGTGTTCTTCATACGGGTGCGGGCGGAGCGGCGCTTACAGGCCGCTCTCGTGGGCGTCGGGCTGCTACTCACCCTGGCGGTGGAATACATCGTGCTCAAGGGTGACATCGGTCGCATGAACACTGTGTTCAAGTTCTCCCTGCAGGCATGGATCATGTGGGGAGTGGTTGGGGGCGCCGCGTTGGCCTATCTGATCCCCCGTCACGAGGCCTGGCCGACGGGAGCGCGTTCTCTCTGGCGCAAGGCGCTTATCTTTCTCCTGGTCGGCGTATCACTTTATCCCTTGTTTGCCACGTATGGCAAGGTGCGGGACCGCTGGAATCCCGAGCTGCCGCCGGGATTGGATGGTATGCGCTTTATGACCGTGGCAAACTATCGAGATAACGAGCGCGATTTGGCCCTGGAACATGATTATCAGGCTATCGTGTGGATGCAGGAGCATATCAAGGGCTCGCCCGTGATCGCCGAGGCCAATAGCCCCCTCTACCGTTGGGGAAACCGCGTATCGGTATACACGGGATTACCTGCCATCGTGGGCTGGGATTGGCATCAAAAGCAGCAGCGCGCGGCGGTGGGCAGTCAGGTGGTAGATTGGCGCCTGGAGGATCTGCGGCAACTCTATAACACCCATGATACCGTGGTCGCCGCCCGCATTCTTGACCGCTACCGCGTGGGCTATATATATGTGGGCGAATTGGAGCAGGCCTACTATGACGCACAGGGTCTAGCCAAGTTTGAGCGTATGGTTGGTTCCACGTTGGAGGTCGTCTACGAACGGGGTCCGGTCACTATCTATCGCGTCAAGGGGTCGGGTGCTGAAATGGTAGCCTCGGATTCCGGGGAACAGGGGAGCTCATGGAATGCCGTGAAACGTTGGCTTGACAGGCATTGGGTGCCGGGGGTGGTGAGGGCGGAGGAACCACAGAAACGCCCCTCTGGCGGACTGCAGGCGGGGGAGGAGGGGGCCTCGCTTATGCTGGACGAACCTGTCGATCAGCTGCCGGTGATCGAGGATCGGGGCTGGAATCGCCTGGCGGCGGACAGCACGATCTTTTCTCTCCTCTCTTGGTGGGTCGTACTGCAGCTCCTTGGACTGGTCGCGCTTCCCCTGGTGGGCTATGCTTTTCCTCAGCTGCCGGACGGGGGGTATTATCTCAGCAAGGGGATTGGTCTGTTGCTCGTCAGCTATCTCGTATGGTTCGGTGCCAGTTTGAATGTGGTTGCCAACCGTCCCCGGGTGGCCTGGTCGGCCTTGGTGTTGCTGGGGGGATGCGCTTTTTTTCTGTGGTTACGCCATCGCCGTCGTTTAGGAGGGAGGTGGCGCCTACAGCGGAGGCTGATACTGATAGAGGAGGGAATCTTTGACGTCGGTTTTCTGCTCTTTGTCGGTCTGCGCCTTCTCAACCCGGACCTGTGGCAGCCCTGGTTCGGCGGGGAAAAGATGATGGAGATGGCTTTCCTCAATGCCATCTCCAAATCCGCCCATATGCCGCCCTATGACCCCTATTTCGCCGGCGGGTATATCAACTATTACTATTATGGGCAATTTATCGTCGGCACGTTGATCAAGCTCACGGGGACGCTTCCTCGTGTGGCCTTTAACCTGGCCGTGCCCACCTTTTTTGCACTGACCGTCTCCCATACCTTTGGTGTCTCCTATGGACTCGCGGCCCTGGATGAGGGAGGACCGGAAGCGACCCCAGGAGTGGGGGACGACGTTGAAATTGCCGGGGCTGCTCCTCGCGCAAGTTCCATCTCCTCCCGGGGGCTGTGGGCGGGGATGGGGACGGTGGCATTGGTGGCCGTCATGGGCAACCTCTCTGGTATATTGCAGGTGCTGGAGAGGCTTGCAGAGGCCGGAGGGGTCTCTATCACGGGCTCTCAGGTGACCTGGGCGGATATTTCCCGCGTCCTACCGGGGCTGGTGCGCATGATACGACAGGGCATCCCTTTACGTTTCGAATACTGGTACTATGGCACGCGTATCATCCCCCATACCATCAACGAGTTCCCCTTTTTTACCTTTCTCTTTGCTGATTTGCATCCCCATCTGATCGGCATTCCCTTCACCATACTCGTCGTGGGGCTGGCCGCTTCTTTGTTATGGGGTAGGGAGCGCCGTCCCGGCTCCTCCATCATGGCTGGCGTCCTGGCCATCGTCGCCCTGGGTTCTTTGGGGGTGATCAACACCTGGGATCTACCCGCCTATGCGGCGCTCTTGGGTTGTATCATGTTCTACGGTGGCTACATCCGCGGGGGGTTGAGAGGAGCCATGGTGGGTGCGGGCGCCTTTTTGCTCTTTTTCTTACTCTCCCTGATGGCCTATGGCCCCTTCTATGCACACTATCGAGCTCAGCATGTGGGATTGGGGATCGTTCCTCTAGCTGGGCGTACCCCACTGGCTCCTTTTTTGGTCATCTGGGGATTTTACGTCTTTTTGGTCATTTCTGTAACTCTGTGGTGGACGTGGCAGGCCTGGCCGTGGCCTCGCATGGCGACCGTGGTCAAAAGGCGGGGATTGGGTCGCACCTTGCACCGGCTTTGGTCCTGGCGAAAAAGGGCGATGGTAGCCTGGGGGATCTATTTTCTGTCTTTGGTGATGCTGATAGCCACGGGCGTCTTTTTCGTCCTGTCCAGCGTATGGCTTTGGGCGTTGCTCGTGCCCCTGATGGGATTGACCGGGCTGGCCGTTCTCCGCAGTGGGACGGATCGAACCGTTTTTTTACGACGCCTGATGGCCTTTGCGGGGCTGGCAATCCTGTGGATGGTGGAGATCGTCTATGTGAAGGATTTCCTGGCCGGCTCCGAGTGGCGGCGCATGAATACCATGTTCAAGTTCTACATTCAGGTCTGGGTGTTGCTCGGTTTGGCAGTGGGCGGTACTTTGCCCATACTATGGAGTAGGATAAGGGGATGGCTGGGAGCCGTGTGGAAGACCCTCTTTCTCTTGGGCCTGGTGTCGTCCATGGTATACACTGTACTGGCAATTCCGGCGCGCATCACCCAGCGCTTTCCCAATGCGGAACCGCCGGTGGCAACCCTAGATGGCACGGCTTATATGGAAACGGGCGTCTATTCCTGGCCGGATGAGGAGAGCGAGATCTATTTGAGATATGATCGGCAGGCCATCGCCTGGCTGTGGGAAAACGTGGAGGGCACGCCGGTGCTTGCCGAAGCACCCCTGGGCTACTATCGAGAAGGGGGGCTTCGCGTCTGTTCCTATACGGGTCTGCCCACGATCATCGGCGCTCATGTGAACGAGCAGCGTCCCTGGGAGCAGTTGGGCTCACGGCAGGAGGATGCGGAGAGCATATTTCGTAGCGCGGATATCAAGAGGGTGCGGGAGATCCTGGCGAAATATCGCGTGCGCTATGTGTACGTGGGTCAACTGGAGCGTAATGCCTATGACCCCGCCGGCCTGGCCAAGTTCGATATCATGGTGGATCGGGGAATCATGACGCGCGTATTTCATAATGAGGGGGTCGATATCTATAAGGTGCTGGGGGCTGGGGATGCCTGAGGTGCTAGAGTCTCCCTATTTGAGAGCAATCTTGAGGAGTTCTGGTCCATGATGCACGTCCTGCTCTGGTGGTTTGTCCTGCAGGTCATAGGGCTGCTCGCCCTGCCCATCGGCCTGCGGCTCCTGCGCTTTCTGCCCGACCGTGGATTCGGTTTCGCCCGTCAGATGGGATTGATCCTGTCAGCCTTTGTTTTTTGGCTGTTGGTGACCTTGGGGATCCTGCAGAACACCACCTCCTGTATAGTGTTCGTGTTGCTGCTCATGGGGGGCTTTTCAGCCTATCTCTGGTCAAGGGACGGGGGGCGAATGCTGGCCGACCTGAGGGAACGCTGGCGTCTCCTCCTTGCCACCGAGTGCGTTTTCCTCGTGGGGCTGGTCGGCTTTGCCCTTTTTCGGGCCTACAATCCCGATATTGCGGGCACGGAAAAGCCCATGGAGTTCGCTTTCATAAACGCTATCCTGCGCAGCCGCACCTTTCCTCCCCACGATCCCTGGCTGTCGGGCTATGCCATCAGCTACTACTATTTCGGCTACATCATGACGGCCATGCTCATCAGGCTTTCAGGGGTGCCCAGCGAGATGGGCTTCAATCTCATGGGTAGCACCCTTTTCGCCCTCACCCTGAGCGGTTCCTTCAGTCTCGTCTATAGTATGGTACAGGCGTACCTTGATGGCGAGGAGGATGGGCCAGCGGAGGATACACCTCCGATATCGGGAGCTGCCGTGGGCACTGGCCTCCTGGCGGCAGTCCTTGTGGCGCTGATGGGCAATCTGGAGGGTGTCTTTGAGCTGCTTCGCGCCCATGGCGGGGGGTCGGAGGCGTTATGGCGTTGGTTGGATATAAGGAACCTGCGCGCCACGCCGCCGAGTTCTAGCTGGTATCCGGATGATTCCTGGTGGTGGTGGCGGGCTTCCCGCGTCATCCACGACGTGGACGCGACGGGTCGCTCCATGGAGGTCATCAGTGAATTTCCCTTTTTCAGCTTTCTCCTAGGGGATAACCACCCTCACGTGCTCGCGCTGCCCTTTGTTCTGCTGGCCCTCGCTCTGGCCCTGAACCTGCTGCTGCACGGGGCGCGGGAAGGGGTGCATGGGGAGGAAGTAGGAGAGGGGGGAAGCCTCTGGAAGCGGGGGATCGCCCTTTTAGGACGGATCTGGCCTGGCGGTATCTGGGATTTCCTTCTCTATGCTGTGATCATAGGAGGCTTGGGCTTTCTCAATACCTGGGATTATCCCATCTATCTGGGATTCCTCGTTCTGATCTATGCCGTCCACCGTCAGGCGGAGGTGGCGCCCGGGCAAAGGTGGCTGCCTGACGCGCTTGCTGTCTTTGTGGCACTGCTCTTTACGGGTATCCTGGCCTATCTCCCTTTTTATATAAGCTTTCGCTCTCAGGCGGGGGGCATCGGCTGGGTGGGGGAGATTAAGACGCGGCTGCATCAGTACCTGATCATGATGGGAATCTTTGTCTTCATTCAGCTTGGTTTTCTGGTCTTTCTCACGGCTCACCAGCAGCGTGGGAGAGGGACGGATGGTCCCCCGTGGGCGAGGTGGGTGGCCGGCTTGATGGCACTTTTCGTGCTGTTTTGCCTGCTCCGACAGTGGTGGACGGCGGCTTTTGTTTGGGCCATTGTGGCGCTTTCAGTGACACTCTGGCTGTCGGGGAGTTGGAGTGCCCCGGAAATGTCCCTTTCGCCCAGCACGTCCTTTGCGCTTCTTTTGGTCATGGGGGGTTTTGCGCTGACGGGTAGTGTGGAGTTTATCTTTCTTCGAGACACGTTCGGTACGCGCATGAATACCATCTTCAAGTTTTACTATCAGGCGTGGGTGATGCTGGCCCTTGCCTCTGCTTATGGGATATTCCACGTGCTGCATCGATGGGAGCGGCTCGGCTCCATGCTGGGACGCGTCGCCACGGGGGTGTGGCTGGCGGTGGCGGGAGTGCTTGTGCTGGCTGGTGTGAGCTATACAGTGGCCGCCACCGTCAGCAAGGCCGGGGGATTTCGTGGGGAACCGACCCTCGATGGCAGCCGCTATGTGAGGCAGCACCGCATGGCAGAGTATGAGGCCATCCAGTGGCTGGAGGCCAATGCCCCGCCGGGGAGCGTGCTCCTGGAGGCGCCAGGGGGATCCTATTCGGAGTATAATTGGGTCTCTGCGCATACGGGCATACCCACCCTGCTAGGTTGGGGGGGACACGAATTGCAGTGGCGGGGCAACTATGATGAGCCCGGACGTCGGGAGCCGGATGCTGCCACCATCTATCAGAGTCTCGACAGGGCGCAAAAGCGTCAGCTCTTGGAGGAATACGACGTGGATTTTGTGTACGTGGGGCCGCTGGAGCGAAAAAAGTATAGTTTGAACCCGGCCATGATTGCCGCCTTTGACGATCTCATGGGGCGTTGTTACGAGGGAGATGGCATCATCATCTATTGTTGGTCGCCCTGAAAATGGGGCCTCCCGTTCTGTAAGGGCGCGCTCAGGTATGGTATAATCCTTGTGACCGTATGTCAGTTTGTCAATTCCATCCATTCGCTGGGAGATGAATAAACCGCCTATGATCGTCGATTCCAACGGTTCACATGCCTTGTCCTCGGCATCTTTGGAGGGTGTCGGCGATTTGAGGGAGAGGGGCATAAAACAGGGGCTGATACTCGAGGGGCTGTCTGTCGAGGTCGCGCTGTATGGGATCATTACCATAGCTGCGCTCACGGTGCGGCTGGCGGCTCTGGGGCGCTGGCCACTTGTGGAAGGGGAGGCACATACGGCATTGGCAGCGTGGCGCACTTTGCAGGGGACCCGGCCCGTGGGCTCGTTGGAATATATCCCCCTGCTCTACGACGCGAATCTGGCGCTCTTTGCTTTGACAAAGGCGTCGGATGTGGCCGTTCGCCTGCTGCCCGCTTTTGCGGGGGCGGCGCTCGTATCACTTCCCTACTTTTGTCGGGATGTGTTGGGACGTCAGGGAAGCTTGCTGGCCTCTCTCCTGCTTGCTTTTGCACCCACGTGGGTCTTTTTCTCGCGCATGGCAGAGGGGCCCATACTCACCGCTGCGTTGAGTGCGGTCATGCTGCTGTCGATCCGGCGCTACTGGCAAGCGGGCGATGGGACTCGTTTGGCCCCGGCCTTTGCCGCGCTGGGATTGGGACTGACGGCGGGGCCGGGGATATACACCCTTTTGATCTATGGGTTGCTGTACGGCGGTATCTGGTGGCTTACGCGGCGTCACGTTACCTCCCGTGAACGTGGGGGGGTGTTGTTCCAGGGAGCCTTTACGCGATGGAATGTCTCGATCCTGGTGGGGACGTTCCTTCTTTTTGGCAGCGCTTTCCTGAGTAACCCCGGGGGTATCGGAGTCAGCATCAACCTGGGCGGTCGGTGGGTGCGTGCGCTGTCCTCTGTGGGCGATTTGTCCTCTCTCGCCCTCGTCAAGACGTTGCTGACGTACGAATTTCTGACCGTGGCCTTTGCTCTGGTGGGCGTCGTGTGGGGCCTGTGTCGAAAGGATAGACTCATCCCCTTTCTCTCCCTGTGGGTTGCCTGGGGGTTGTTTTTGAGCGTTCCTCTGGGCCATCGGGAGCCACGGTGGCTTCCCCATCTGCTTCTGCCGCTGGTCATCCTGGCGGCGAGAGGGTTTCAGTATCTCTGGGATTATCTCATCCCCGGTGTGGGGCGAGATGAAGGAATGGTATTCTGGGCGGCCGTCGCTTTGACGGCCTTTGCTTTCCTGGAACTCTGTGCTTTTACCCACACGACACAGGAGAGGTACCTCCTCTATGCGGCTGGGGGAGGGGGGGTGGTTTTGGCCATGTGGGGGGTGTCCTGGTGCTGGCTCGGACGTCGTGGAGCCCTGGCGGTCGGTGTGGGCATCCTGATGCTGTGTATGAGCGTCTTGACTATCAGGGCCTCGACGGCGGTGGCCTATCAGGCGGGGCGCGATGCGCGGGAGCGGATGGTTCATCGTCCCGCCTCGGTACAGCTGCGCAATCTGGAGCGTTTTTTGCTGGAACTTTCCAGCCGTCGAACGGAGGGACTGCGCGCCGTGGAAATCGAGTATGAGGAAAGCCTGGACCCCTGGATGAGCTGGTATCTGCGCGACTATCCCCACGCGCGCCCCGTGCCTCTTGGCGATGGTCGGACGGGCGGGGCGGTTCTGATCACCGAGGAGCGTCCCGAAGAAGGGGCACCAAGCGGCTATGTGGGCCAGCGTTTCTACCTCCGGGAGCATCGTACCACGCAGCTTCTTTCTGGACGCCAGTTCCTGCGCTGGTTGTTCTACCGCGATGCCGTGGGGATTGTGGAGGCCGAGCAGATACAGGTGTGGATACGTCTCGATGAAACAGGTGACCAATAGAGCGGAGGAGAAAGCACACGGATGAATGAGCAAAAAGCGGTCGCGCTTCTGGACAGGCCCGTCATCCGAGGCAGGATCGCGTGGTGGAAGGTGATATATGCTCTTCTCATACTCTTTATCGTCTTGACCCGTTTATGGGCTCTGGCCCCCCGTGGTTACAGTCATGACGAGAGCATTCATGCCTGGGAATCTTGGAAATTGATCACGGGGCAGGGATATAGTCATAATCCCGTCTATCACGGCCCCTTTCTCTACCATTTCACGGCTTCTATCTTTGCCTTGTTTGGGCATAACGATTATACAGCACGCCTGAGTCCTGCGCTCTTTGGTATTGCGCTGGGGGTTATGCCTCTCCTGTTGAAAAAGTGGCTGGGCAAAAAGGGTGTCCTGGCGGCGACTTTTCTGATGGCCATCTCTCCCGTGATGATGCATCGTTCCCGTTTCCTGCGTCATGATGTGTACGTCGCCGTGTTTAACCTGCTGCTGTTCATCGCCACCCTTCGATATCTGGATCAGCGCAAAGATAAAGATCTCTATCTGGTGGCGGCGGCGGTCTCTTTGGGCTTTTGCGCCAAGGAGACCACCTTTATCACCTATTTCATCTTTGGTACCTTTTTAGCCCTTTTTCTTCTCTATAAATGGCGCCGCGATAGCACGCGTGCCTGGCGTGAACTGCCCGTGTTCGATCTGATCATCGTCATCGGCACCCTCATCTTGCCCCTGGCCTCTCCTTTTCCCATCAAGTTGTTGGGAGGAGACCCGCTGGATTATACGCAGCAGGGAGTCCTTTTCTCTGGAGGCATATTCCTGATAGTTCTGGGCATCTCTGTGGCCATCGGCTTCTGGTGGGACTGGCGCCGCTGGTTGATATGTGCGGGCGTATTCTACGGCATCTTTGTGCCATTGTTCACGACAATGTTCACTAACGGGCGGGGGTTTGCCACGGGTACGGTGGGCCAATTGGGATACTGGCTTTCTCAGCACGGCGTCAGGCGTGGCGATCAACCACCGTATTATTACCTTGTGCTGATGCCCATGTACGAGTTCCTTCCCCTGCTTGGTGGGGCTGGCGGGGCGGTGTACTTTGTTTCCAAGAGATCGGCGGGTGACGGAGGCGCGGAGGAGACTCGTGTGCGAGTTCCATTTATTCCCATGCTCCTCTACTGGAGCGTGTCGGCCTTTGTGATCTATAGTTGGGCCGGGGAAAAGATGCCCTGGCTGACCATGCACCTGGTTCTTCCGCTGCAACTTTTGGCCGGCTGGGCTGTCGGGCGCCTCTTTGACACGGACTGGTACGAACTGAAGGAAAAGGGGTCGCTCTGGCTCCTCCTGTTGGTTCCCCTTTTCATCTATGTGATTCTGCGCCTGTTCAGTCTCAGTCCCTCGGCGGGTACGACCAGACAGGAGTTGAGCGAGACCATGGCCTGGTTGACCTCTCTGGTCGTCGGACTGGGACTGGTGGTTGCCATCTCTCGCATCATCTATCGTCTGCGCCGGAGCCAGCGCTGGCGCATAATCCTGGTCTCAGTTTTCATCATACTCAGTATGCTGACATTGCGCTTTGCCTGGATGGCGTCCTTTATCAACGCCGATCTCCCAACCGAGTTTCTGGTCTACGCCCAGGGCTCGCCGGACGTGGCTCTGGTGGCGCAGGAGATTGAGGAGATGTCCCGTCGGCTGACCGGGGGACTGCATATGAAGGTGGCCTACGATGACGACGCCAGCTGGCCCTTTGTCTGGTATCTACGCAAGTTTGACAATGCCCAGTTCTATGGCAAAGAACCGGAAGGCCCTTTTGATGCCGAGGTGGTACTTGTCGGGCCACCCAACGAGTCGGCCGTCAAGCCCCTGTTGGGCAACAACTATTACCGGCGTCAGTATCGGCTCATCTGGTGGCCCAATCAGGACTGGTATATGGATGCAGAACTGAGGAGTGTTCGGGAGGGCATGCAGGGTAAAGGCTCCCTGGGGAGCCTGTCCGATAATCTGCTTTACATGGGCAAGATGTTACAGAAAATCTGGCGGGTTATCAGTAGCGAGTCGGCGCGCCAGAACCTCTGGAACGTCTTCTTTTACCGCAAATACGAGGAGGCTTCCTTGACTGACTGGCCCCACGTGCACAAATTCGCCATGTACGTGCGGCGGGACGTGGCACAGCAGTTGTGGGACTATGGTCCCGAGGCGCTCACGGCGGCGGAACCCCTGCCAGGAGACGAATACGTGGAAAAGTGGGAGCAGATCAAGGCGGTCGATGCCTTTGGTACTGCGGGCAGCGAGGGGGGGCAGTTGAACACACCCAAGGGTGTCGCTGTGGATAGTGAGGGCAATGTTTATGTGACCGATGCCCACAATCATCGGGTACAGGTGTTCGATGGAAACGGCCAGTTCCTGCATCAGTGGGGTGCAGAGGGTGGTCGCCCCGGCGAGTTCAAGGAGCCCTGGGGGGTGGCAGTGGGGCCCGAGGGGGATGTCTATGTCGCCGACACCTGGAATCACCGCATTCAGATATTCGATGCTAGGGGGGAACTAGAGCGGGTATGGGGAACCTTTGGTGAAGTGGGGAACCCTATGGATTCGGATGAGCTCCTGTATGGTCCGCGTGATGTCGTCGTCGATGAGGAGGGCTATCTCTATATCAGTGATACGGGGAATAAGCGGGTGGTCAAGTATGACCCCGAGGGCAACATGGTCAAGGCCGTGGGCGGTGCCGGCGACGAGAAAGGTCAGATGCAGGAACCCGTGGGGCTTGCGGTGTCCCGGGCGGGCGTTCTGTACGTCGCCGATACGTGGAACCAGCGTATTCAGGCCTTTGATGGCGATCTGAACTTTTTGCGCAGTTGGCAGATTCACGCCTGGGGGGGCATGTCCGTAATCAACAAGCCCTACCTGGCGGTGGGTGCTGATGGGGGTGTCTATGCCACCGATCCCGAGGGCCAACGTATCATCGCCTTTGATAATCAGGGGCAGCTCTTGCGTGTGTGGGGGCAGGAAGGTAGTGACCTCTCCTCTATGAATCTGCCAACGGGCATCGCCGCGGATGCGTCAGGTCGGCTTTTGGTAAGCGACTCTGGAAACGATCGTATTCTGGTGTTCGAGGAGCGTTGAGGTAAGGATGGCCCATGAGACTGCACGAATATCAGGCAAAAGAGGTATTCATCGCTCATGACATTCCCGTGCCCGCCGGCCAGGTGGCGGAGCGGGCGGAGGAGGTGTCAAAGATCGCGGAGCGGTTGGGCACGGACGTGGCCATCAAGGCGCAGGTACTGGTGGGAGGTAGGGGCAGAGCCGGCGGTATCGCCTTTGCAGAGACGCCTGGGGAAGCCGCCAAGAAGGCTCGGGGCATCCTGGGCCGTGAGCTTATGGGGCTGTCCGTGCACTGTGTCCTGGTGGAGAAAAAGATCGACGTCGCCGACGAGATCTATGTGGGGTTGGCCGTCGATCGCCAGGCGCGGTGCATGGTGTTCATCGTCTCCTCCGAGGGAGGTGTGGATATCGAGGAGACGGCGCGTGGGCGGCCCCAGACCGTACAGCGGATAGCCCTCGATCCCCTCGTCGGGCTCCGTCCCTATCATGTGACTCGCCTCGTGTCGGCCGTGGGGCTACCGCGTGCCCTGTGGGGCGGACTGCGGCGGATCGCGGTCAAATTGTACGAGCTTGCGCAGGAGACCGAGGCCACTCTGGTGGAGATAAATCCCCTGGCGGTTTCGCGAGAAGGAGACATGTGTGCCGTCGATGCCAAGATGACGGTGGATGATAATGGCCTCTTTCGGCATCCGGATATGGCGGCCATGCGGCGCGCTGATGACGAGGGGGCGGGGGAGCGGCGGGCGCGGGAGGCGGGCATCAGCTACGTGAGGCTGAAGGGTGATATCGGCTGCATGGTCAATGGTGCGGGATTGGCCATGGCCACCATGGATGTGATCAACCTCTATGGCGGTGCGCCAGCCAACTTTCTCGATATCGGCGGGGGCGCCCGGACTGACAGGGTGATAGAGGCTCTGGAGATCATCCTGGAAGATGGGGCCGTACGCGCTGTGCTTATCAATATATTTGGTGGCATCACGCGCTGCGATGCGGTGGCCGAGGGTATCGTCGAAGCCCTGAACAAGTTGGAGGTTGATGTGCCCATGGTCGTTCGCCTCGCGGGGACGAACGAGGAGGCGGGGCGCCGTATCCTGACCGAGGCGGGATTGGAGACCACGCCCAGCCTTGCTGAGGGCGCGCAGGCGGCTGTCGCCGCGGTGGGGAGGAGCGGATGAGCATTTTGATCGACGCCGATACCCGTGTGCTTGTGCAGGGCATCACGGGACGGGAGGGTTCCTTTCATGCCAGGCAGATGCTGTCCTATGGTACAAACGTGGTTGCCGGCGTCACTCCGGGCAAGGGAGGCCAGAGCGTAGAGGGGGTGCCCGTCTTTGACCATGTGCAGGTGGCCCTTGAGAACAGCGGGGCTGACGTATCTATCGTCTTTGTGCCCGCTCCCTATGCTATGGACGCTATCCTGGAGGCGATGGAGGCGAATATTCCCCTGATTGCCTGCGTGACGGAGGGCATCCCCCTATGGGATATGTTGCGCGTGGCGCGCTATCTGCAGGATGAGCCTGTTCGTCTCCTGGGCCCCAATTGCCCGGGGATTATCAGTCCGGGCGTTACCAAAGTGGGTATCATGCCCGGGCATATTCACCTGCCGGGAAACGTGGGGGTGGTGTCGCGGAGCGGCACGCTGACCTACGAGATCGTATGGGGCCTGACCCAGGCCGATCTGGGGCAGTCGAGTTGTGTGGGGATCGGCGGGGATCCCATCGTCGGAACGGATTTTGTCGACATTCTGCGTTTGTTCGAGGCCGATCCCCAGACGGAGGCGGTGGTGATGATCGGCGAGATTGGGGGGCAGGCGGAACAGCGGGCGGGGGAATTCATCGAGGCTGAGATGACCAAGCCCGTAGTCGCTTTTATCGCCGGGCGCACGGCGCCCCCTGACCGGCGCATGGGGCATGCGGGGGCCATCATTTCCGAGGAAGGAGGGCGTGCGGAGAAAAAGATCGCTATCCTTCGCTCGGCAGGTGCCTTGGTGGCCGAACAGCCGGTACAGGTGGCAGAGCTCTTGTATGAGGTGATGGACTGAGCACATGATTCTGGATGTTGACGTTTTTCTCTTCGATTTTGATGGCACCCTGATCGCGCCAAGCATAGATTTCGACAGGATGTATCGGGAAGCCTTCAGCATAATAGGCGATTTTGGTTTGTATGATCGTTCAATGGAGCAGTTGCACATCCTGGAGATCGTAGAGCGCGCAGAGGCGCAGCTGCGGGCCGACCATGGTACGCGCGAGGAATTTTTGAAACAGGTGCATACAGCGATCCTCGATGCGGAACTGGAGGCCGCCGAGCGTGCCAACGTCTATCCGGGCGTCCCCGAGATGCTGGAGGAACTCGCTGACAGGGGATTCGGGGTGGCCATCGTGACGCGCAACTCCCGGGCTGCCGTGATGCGTATCCTGGAGCGAGAAGCCCTGCATCACGATGTGTTGCTCACCCGTGATGACGTGGCGCACGTCAAGCCGGATCCTCGCCATCTGTTGGAAGCCTTGGAGCACTTTTCCGAGACGAAACGGTGTGCTGCCATGTGTGGGGACCACCCCATGGACGTGCTCGCGGGAAAGCGCATCGGCGCGTTGACGGTGGGCGTTCTTACTCCCGACACGACGGAGGAACGCTTTGCGGAGGTGAAGCCCGATCTTGTGGTCTCACACCCGCCAGAGATCTTGGAGTATATGGGTTAACTCATATTATGCTCGCGAAATCCGTTTGACAGGGCAAAGTAATACTTTTATGATGAAGGTGGAGCTGACTATAGGTACTTTGCGGAAATCCATTACTCAAAGATGAGATGGAGGCATTATAGTGGTTGGGAGATATTGGGGTCAGACCCTTGAGGTGGTGGCAAAGGGGCTGGCCCTGTTCCTTTTTAAGCAGGGGGCGTCGCCATGGAACAAGGAGGTTCTTAGATGACGACTGCAGAAATGGTTCCTCAAGGAACCGTTGAGAAAGAGGGGACGTGGGCAGAGACTGAACAGGAGGAGCGGGCGCGTATGCGCGTCCGCGTTTTTGGCAAGTGGTGCAAGGGATGTGGTCTGTGTATCGCCTTCTGTCCGCAGCAGGTCTTTGAAGCGGATGTGGAGCAGCGCCCGGTCGTGGCGCACCCGGAGCGTTGCGTGGGCTGTCAGTGGTGTGTGATTCACTGCCCGGATTTTGCCATCATCGTCGATGAGGTTGAGGTCGGGGAAGGTGAGGCCGTGAAATGACGGTAGAGTTTTTGCAGGGGAACACCGCCTGTGTCAAGGGGGCGTTGATGGCGGGCTGCCGCTTCTTTGGTGGCTATCCCATCACCCCCGCGTCAGAGATCGCCGAGCTGTTATCGCAGGAACTTCCCAAGGTGGGGGGGAAATATATGCAGATGGAGGACGAGATGGCTTCCATCGCCTCTGTCATCGGGGCTTCCATCGGCGGGCTGAAGGCCATGACGGCCACAAGCGGTCCCGGTTTTTCCCTCATGCAGGAGAATATAGGTTACGCAGCGGCCACCGAGATACCTTGCGTGATCGTCAACGTGCAGCGAGGGGGCCCGAGCACGGGTTTGCCCACGTCTCCCTCTCAGGGAGATGTCATGCAGGCGCGCTGGGGTACACATGGGGATCATCCCATCATCGTGCTGTGTCCTTCTTCTGTGCCCGAGACCTTTACGCTGACAGTGGAGGCGTTCAACTTTTCCGAAAAGTATCGCACCCCCGTAATCGTACTCATGGATGCCGTCATGGGACATATGCGGGAGCCCTTTGATCTGGGGGCCAACGAGCCGGTGGAGATCGTGGAGCGTATGGGAACGGATGTGCCGCCCGAATGGTACTTTCCCTATGACGACACGCGCACCATTCCGCCCCTGGTCAGTTTTGGACGAGGGTTCCGCTACCATGTCACCGGCTTGATGCACGATCGCGCGGGTTTCCCCACCTACAGGGAGGACGAGATCGTCCCCTGGTGGCAGCGCGTGTTCGCCAAGATCGAGGGCAGTTTGGATCAGATCGTCATATACAGAACGGACGGTGTGGAAGATGCGCGCACGGTGGTCATCGCTTACGGATCCACAGCGCGGTCCGCGGCACAGGCTGTCAAGATGGCGCGCTCGAAACGCTACAAGGTGGGACTTGTGGTGTTGCAGACGCTTTGGCCCTTTCACGACCTGCTGGTCGAGGAGCTTGCCGCCGAGGCGCGTCGGGTGATCGTGCCAGAGATGAACCGGGGGCAATTGGTGTTGGAGGTGGAGCGTGTCTTGGGGCGTTCCAAGGTGACACGGGTCAATCGGCTGGATGGTGAGCTGATTCCCCCTCGACAGATCGTCGAGGCCATCGAGAGGGGCTAGAGATGATACGAGAAGAGCACCAAGTTTACGAGTATTTACGACATAAGAAGCGCTTTCCCAGCATGTGGTGCGCCGGTTGTGGCATCGGCATCGTGCTGGCGGCGATCATTCGTGCTGTGGACCGCGTGGGGGCATCCAAGGATGAGGTAGCCTTGATATCGGGTATCGGCTGCAGTGGGCGCATGCCCGTCTATGCTGATTTCAATACCATGCATACCACCCACGGCCGTGCTCTGGCTTTTGCCACGGGATTAAAGATGGCGCGACCGGATATGCACGTGCTGGTTGTCATGGGCGACGGCGATGCACTGGCCATCGGGGGCAACCACTTTGTTCATGCGGCGAGGCGTAATATCGATCTGACGGCCATCATTATCAACAATCGGGTATATGGCATGACGGGGGGACAGTATTCGCCGGCTACTCCCAAGGGAGCCCTTACCTCGACGGCGCCTTATGGCACCATTGAGCGTGCCGTTTCCTGCTGTGATCTGGCTTCTGCCTCCGGGGCCGCCTTTATCGCTCGCGGGACCGTCTATCATGCGCGGGAACTGGATCGCTTGATAGAAAAGGGCATGCAAAAGAAGGGCTTTGCCGTCATCGAGACCATGAGCTATTGCTACACTACCTATGGTCGGCGCAACGAAAAGGGCTCCGTCGTGGAGATGATGCACGATCTGAAAGAGAACAGCATCTCTGTAGAGGCCGCCAGGGAGATGAGCGACGACGAGCGTGAGAACAAGATCGTTCGAGGCATTCTAGAAGATCGCGGTTTCCCCGAGTACACGGAAGAGTATGCAAAGCTGATCGAACGGGCGCAGAGTGCGGCTAACTGAGCCCATTTTCAACATAGAGCAAAATTCTCCTGCAATCTGTGATATTTTGTGGTTTGTGCCCACCTAGGTATTGTGGCCGCATCTTTTTGGATCACTTTTTGTACACAATATATGGTCCATTGCCGATTCAGGCATACTATATGGCGAGGTGTTGAAAACGGGCTGAGGACGTCTAGAATGGAGATATATGGCACGGGTTGAAATTCGACTGGCGGGTGCGGGGGGACAGGGGCTGCTGCTGGCGGGCCTCATTTTGGCCGAGGCGGCCGTCCTCTACGATCACAAGCAGGCCTGCCAGACACAATCCTACGGCCCCGAGGCCCGTGGGGGCGCCAGCAAGTCGGAGATTATCATCGATGATGAGCCCATCGATTATCCCAAGGTGATCGCCGCCGACGTGCTTTTGGCCCTGAGCCAGGAGGCTTGCGATGAATACTATCACGATCTAAAGCGTGACGGACTCTTGATCGTGGATTCGGTGCATGTGCGGCGTGTGCCCACGAACAGGGCCTTCAGTTTGCCCATTACCGAGATCGCGGAGGAGAGGACCGGGCGCGCCATCACGGCGAATATCGTGGGGTTGGGGGTACTGGCCGGGCTCGCCGACGTTGTATCCAAAGGGGCGTTGCAAAAGGCCGTCGCAGAGAGGGCGCCAGAGGGCACGGCGGAGATCAATCTGGAGGCGTTGGCCGCCGGCCTGGAAGAGGGAGAGAAGCTGCGCTAGCGTGGGATAAGGAGTGTGTTTTGGCCGTGTTAAAGGGGGATGACACTTCACATAAAATAGAAAATCCGCATCCCGAGCGCGTGGAGGTGATATCCACCGAATGCACCTTCGACGGCTTTTTCAAGGTCGATCGCGTGCGGTTTCGTCACGCCAGGTTCGACGGTACTATGAGCGACGCGGTCACTCGCCTGGTGTTCGAGCGAGGCGACGCCGTCGCTGTGTTGCCCTACCATGGTGAGCAAAGGCGGGTCGTTCTTGTCAAGCAGTTTCGGTATCCCGCGCACGTGCGCGGTGGGCCTGGCTGGTTGTGGGAGATCATCGCCGGCATGCAGGAGGAGGAACTGACGCCGCAGGAGGTGGTGCGTAAGGAAGCCCTAGAGGAGGCGGGGTATTACCTCGGTGACCTCGAAAAGATAATGACGGTCTATCCCAGTCCCGGGGCTTGCTCCGAACGCGTACATATCTATATCGCGCCGTTCGAGCGGACGGATCGGGTGGCGCGTGGGGGAGGCGTCGGTTCGGAGGACATCTTGGTGCGCAGCTTTTCTCTCGATGAGGCGCGGTGTATGATAGAGGATGGGAATATCGTGGATGCCAAGACGGTGATCGCGCTGCAGTATCTGTTTCTTCATGGGGATGATATGTAGGGTATGAAAATCTCGTCTGTCTGGAGGGGCCCACTGCGTACGCAGCGGGCTATGGTATATTGAGGTGACGATGCGTAAAGCGCTCTTGGAACGGTGGCTGGCCCGGGTGCCCCTCTGGGATGCCACGATGGCTTTATTGTCCGCCGATGGGACACAGACGTATCTGGTGGGGGGCTCTGTGCGCGACGCGTTGTTGGAGCGCCCCGGCCATGACGTGGACATCGCGGTGGCTGGGGGGGCGATGGCCCTCGCCCGGCGCGTCTCCGACGCCCTTGGTGGCGCATACGTGCCCCTGGATGCGGAACATGACGTGGCGCGGGTGGTAACTTTTTGGGGAAACGCCCGGTATCACCTGGACTTTGCCGCCCTGCGGGCGGAGGATATAGAAGGGGATCTCTGGGCGCGGGACTATACTATCAACGCCATGGCCGTGGCCATCGACGACGGTCTGGGGGAATTCTATGATCCGACGGGGGGCGAACAGGATCTGGAGGCTGGTCTGATTCGCATCACCCAGGAGGGGGCGTTCGCAGATGATCCCCTGCGTATCCTTCGCGGCCTGCGAATGCGCGGGCTTTTTGGTTTCTCTTTGACGCCAGAGACAGAGACGTTGGCCTGTCGCTGGCTTTTTGCTTTGGAGAGGGTTTCCGCGGAGCGCATCCGGGACGAGTTCTTTCAGATACTGGGTCTCCCCTGCGCCGCATGTTCCCTCCGCTATGGCGCGGCATTGGGACTGTTCCGCGTCGTGCTGCCGGAGCTGGAAGGATGTCTGGAACCTGCGCTGGGCATTTTGGCCACGCTGGAACACGCCTTTTGCTCGGGGGAAGGGGAAGAAAGTGCGAATCTTTTGCATTCCTTTCGCAGTGCCTTGAGGGAACACTGGGAGGAGGGATTGGCGGGTGGGCGCACGCGATGGACGGTCCTGAAACTGGCCGCATTGCTGAGCGTGATCCCGCGAGCCGCGTGTAGGGGGGCACGTATTGCGAGGCGTTTCAAATTGAGCACACGGGAGGTTGGTTACATTGAGGATGTGATCAGGGGCAGCTTTTGGGACACCCTCTGGGATGCTGAGCACGAGGTAGATGCCCTGACCGCGCATCGCCTTTTCCGTGATGTGGCAGAGGCGGGCGTCGATGGGATCATCGTGGCCCTGGTTGGTCGTCTCGCCGACGACGGCGTACATGCGAGGGGACTATCCATCGAGGAAACTATTGCCAGAACCGAGCGGGTACTTCAAATGTGGTTCGAGAGGTATGAGGAAATCGTCGAGCCCTCTCTCTTACTCTCGGGGCACGAGGTGATTCGCTTTTTAGGGGTGGAGCCCGGCCCCATCGTGGGCCGGGCGTTACGGTACTTGACCGAGGCCCAGGTTGAGGGGCGCGTGAGTACAAAGGAGGAGGCCGAGGCCTACCTGCGCCAGAACTTTGGGTAAGGGGAACTGGTGTATGTCGCCAGGATTTCCCTTTTTCTGTCTCCCTATCGATATGGTACAATGCTTGCAGTTGATTTATATGGGGAGCACGGACATTGGAGATCCAGTTCGGGGTGGCCAAGGTCGCCAAGTATGCCACCCGAGAGAGTGGGGATACCCTGGAACTTATCGAGCGCCCCCATGGGGGGCTGTCGGCCGTTCTGGTCGATGGCCAGCGGAGCGGACGCTCTGCCAAGATCATCAGCAACATTGTGGCGCGAAAGGCCATCTCTCTCTTGGGGGAGGGGGTTAGGGACGGCGCGGCTGCCCGCGCGGCGCACGACTATCTCCTCACCCACCGGGGCGGTGGGGTGTCAGCCGAGCTGCAAATAGTTTCGGGCGATCTGCGCAGCGAGTCGGTGGTGATCTCTCGCAATAGTCGCTGTCCCGCCCTCATCGTGCACGAGGGGCGGTTTCGTCGCTTTGACACCGAGAGTGATCCCATAGGCGTTCATGTGGATACAAAGCCCGTGATCATCGAGTTGCCCTTGCGATGCGATACCGTCGTTGCGGCCTTTACGGATGGCTTGGGTTGCATTGAGGATGCCTGTCTGGACGACGGGAGTTTGGAGGGCATGGTGATGCGTGCCACGCAAGAAGGTCTATCGGCGCAGGCGCTCGCCGATATGCTTCTCTTCAGGGCCCTGGAGGTCGAGGAAGGGCGTCCCAGGGACGACATCAGCGTTCTAGCCATGGTGGTACTTTCGAGCGACATTCCTCACGGCGTGCGGCGCCTTTCGGCCAGTTTTCCCGTATAAGGGCTTTTCGCTCGTTCATATGTGACGCGTTGTCTGGAGGTGGCACGTGGTGGCATATATAGATGACGGCCAGGAGTTTCCAGACCCTGTTGAGGGGCGGATAGCGGTCGTTGGCGTGTGTGCCTCGGGTAAGACCGTTCTGGTGGAAAGGTTGCGCGCCCTCGGTTACGCTGCCCGTGCCTGTGCTCAGGAGCACTCCTACGTTCCCCATATGTGGCGCCTTTTGGTTCATCCCCAAGTTCTCGTCTATCTGGAGGCCTCTTTGCGAACTGTACGGCGGCGGGGACGCACCTCTTTTGATGCGGCATATTTGCAGGAGCAACGTCACCGGCTGCGACATGCGCGCGCATACTGTGATATCTATGTCAATACGGATGATCTTGACGAGGAAGAGGTGCTGGACCTGGTTACCGAGGCTTTGGAGGAGAGCTTTCATCTTGTGGCTTGAGGCTTTTACTGTTTTGACGCTTACCATGGGGGCCGATATAATTGGTGCTCGTGTGTGAACGTATGGGGTACAATTCCTTTCCACCATAAGGGAGATATAGCGCCCGAAAGGGTGTTGATTTTTGCAGTCTTGTTGTACAAGAGGAGAGCTACTAGATGCGGCAACGGGATGTACGCCTGCTCGTCCTGATCGTGATCGTTACTGCTTTTGCCGCCTGGGTGGCGTGGCCGGGGAATCCGGGCATTCACCTTCGTCTGGGAGACGCCAGATTCGAGCGCGATCTCGATCTGCGGCTGGGGTTGGATCTACAGGGAGGCATGCGCGTTCTCCTGGAGGCCGATATGCCCGCCGGACAGACCGTGGATGGGGAAGCCATGGAGGCAGCCCGCAATATCGTGGAGAATCGCGTGAATGCCCTGGGGGTCACCGAGCCCATCGTGCAGTCCGTTGGGACCCGTCGCATTCAGGTTGAGCTGCCCGGGATCGAGGATCCGGAGGCGGCCATCGACACGCTAAAGGAAACCGGCCTGATGGAGTGGGTTGACACGGGAACAGAGTATTTGCCCCCCGGTACGGAGATAAAGACCGACTTTGACCAGTCTGTGGAAGCTGGGGAAGAGGTATCACCCACGGAAAAGATCTACCACACCGTGCTCACAGGGCGTCGGCTGAGGACGGCACAGGTGGAGTTTGATCAGAGAGGATTGCCCGTTATCGCCTTCGAGCTGGATAATGAGGGGGCCCAGATCTTTGCCGAACATACGGCGAATAACATCGGGCGCTTTTTGGCCATTGTACTGGACAAAAAAGTCATCTCCTGTCCCCGCATTCAGTCGGCGATTCCCGAGGGGCGGGGCCAGATCACGGGGGAATTTAGTGTGGAAGAAGCGAAAGCCACGGCGCTCCAGCTTCGGTACGGTGCCTTGCCTGTCCCCCTTGAGGTAGTGGATACCCGCACCGTGGGACCCACGTTGGGTCAGGATTCGGTGCGAAAAAGCGTGCGCGCCGGGGTCATCGGCCTGGTTACCGTGCTCCTGTTCATGCTTGTCTATTATCGTCTGCCCGGGTTCCTGGCCGATCTGGCCCTCCTCGTCTATGCCCTTTTGACGTTAACCGTCTTCAAGCTTGTGCCCATTACCCTCACGTTACCGGGCATCGCGGGCTTTCTCCTCTCTATAGGTATGGCCGTGGACGCCAACATCCTGATATTCGAGCGCATGCGGGAGGAACTTCGTCTGGGACGCACCCTGCAGCGAGGCATACAGTCCGGTTTTCGTCGCGCCTGGACGTCGATTCTGGATTCCAATGTCTCCACGTGGATCATATGCCTGATCCTGTGGTTTTTTGGAAACAGTTTTGGTGCGAGTATGGTCAAGGGCTTTGCCGTCACACTGGCCCTGGGCGTGCTCGTGAGCATGTTCACTGCCGTGGTCGTCACACGAACGTTAATCCACGCCGCTTTCGCCGTGGCGGGCAAAAGGTTGCAGGGGAAAGACTGGCTGCTGGGGATATAGGAAGGCGATGAGGGAATAAGGGAGGACGTATGTTCAGTCTCGTGCAAAAACGGCGTTGGTACTTTGCTTTCTCTGCCCTGCTGATTGCCCTTGGCATGGGTGCCATGATCTATTCCACCATTTCTGTTGGTTCACCGTTGCGCTTGGGTATCGATTTCACCAGCGGCTCTCTGCTGGAGCTGCGTTTCCTGGAGCCCGTGACCCTGGAGGGGATGCGCGACAGCGTGGCAGAGGCCGGTTTCCCCGACGCCACCGTACAGACGGTGGGGGATAGGCGGACTGTAAGCATCCGCACGGAGCCCATGGATATCGATACAAAGAACGCTCTAAAGAGTCAGCTGGAGGCAAGGTTCGGCGAGGTGACGGAACTTCAGTTCGAGAGCGTGGGCCCCACCGTTGGCCGCGAGACCACCCGCGCTGCCGTCCTGGCCGTCCTGGCCGCCTCGGTGGCCATCCTCCTCTACATCGCCTTCGCGTTCAGGAATGTGCCCAACGCCTTTCGCTATGGTGTGTGCGCCACAGCCAAGATATTACATGACGTGCTCATCCTTCTGGGGGTGGGCAGCATCCTGGGCATCGCCATCGGGTGGGAGATGGATTCCCTGTTTCTCACAGCAGTGGTGACCGTTGTGGGCTTTTCTGTGGAGGACGTCATCGTCGTCTTTGACCGCATCCGGGAGAATATCCGTCGCCGGCGTGGCGAGCCCTTTGAGACTATCGTCAACCGGAGTCTTTTGGAGACTGTGCACCGCGCTCTGGTCACGCAGTTGAATGCCATCTTTATAAAGATCGCCATCATCTTTTTTGGCGGTATCACCATCCGCCAGTTCATGTTGATCATGTTGATCGGTATGGCGGTGGGGACCTATTCCTCCCTTTTCTTTGCCGTACCTTTGCTCATGGCCTGGGAAGAGGGAGAGATCGGACGTCTTTTCCGTGGTGCGGGCGAGGAGCGTGCGGCGGCATAGATTCTCCCGCTGTGTGTTTCGGTTTACGTATCTGTAAGGTGGAGGCTGGCTATGGTTAGCTTTGATCCAGCTTTGTATGAGCATGAGGGTGAGAAAGGAACGCGCCGTCGGCAGATCGTCAGTATCCTGGAAAGGGCGCTGGATGCCGTCGATCCCGCGACGGCGGTGGAGCGCCATCTTGAACGCGAGAGGGATACCCTCAGGATAGGGGACGCTCGCTACGATCTGGATACTTTTTCTGACATCTATGTGGTGGGCGCGGGCAAGGCGGGGGCTCCCATGGCCCAGGCTGTGGAGGAGATTCTTGGCGACCGTGTCACGACGGGATGTATGAACGTCAAGTATGGTTATGCTCTACCCACGCAAAAGATCGAGCTAACCGAAGCCGGTCATCCCATTCCCGATCGACAAGGCGTCGAGGGTGCACGCCGCATCGCGGAGCTGTCGGATGAGGCTGGACCCGACGATCTGGTACTCTGCCTTATATCGGGAGGTGGATCGGCCCTCATGACCCTCCCCGTGGAGGGCATCACCCTGGAGGATATGGAGGCCCTGACCGATGCGCTCCTCCGCGCGGGGGCCACTATCAACGAGATAAATGCCATTCGCAAGCATGTGGATCGTCTAAAGGGGGGAAAACTCGCCCGCCTGGCCAATCCGGCCCGCGTGGTCTCTCTCATCCTCTCTGACGTGGTGGGAGATCCCCTGGACGTGATCGCCTCCGGGCCCACCGTTCCCGATACGAGCACCTTCACCGAGGCTTATAATCTGCTCGAACGCTATGATTTGCTGGAGACTGTCCCCGCCTCGATTGTGGATCATCTTCGATGTGGCAAGGAGGGGGAGATCGCGGAGACGCCCAAGCCTGGGGACGCCATTTTTTGCGCGTCCCAGAACGTGGTGGTGGCTAGTAACGAGATCGCCGCTCGCGCGGCAGTAAGGGAGGCCATGGGGCTGGGCTTCAACTCGCTGCTCCTGTCCACCTTTGTGGAGGGAGAGGCGCGGGAGGTGGCCAAGGTTTTCGTGGCCCTGGCCAAGGAGGTTCGCAACTCGGGCGATCCCGTTCCCCGCCCCGCCTGCATCATGGCGGGGGGCGAGACGACGGTGACCCTGCGTGGCGATGGGAAAGGGGGGCGCAATCAGGAGATGGCCCTGTCGGCGGCCATAGGCCTGGAGGATCTGGAGGATGTGGCCATCGTTTGCCTGGCCACCGACGGTACCGATGGGCCCACGGACGCCTCCGGTGCTCTGGCCGATGACGATACTCTCCGTCGCGCGAAGGAGCGGGAACTCGACCCCTGGCACTATCTGGAGAACAATGACTCCTACAACTTTTTTGCCCCCCTTGACGATCTGCTGATGACGGGGCCCACGAACACGAATGTCAACGATCTGACCTTCGTTTTCGCCTGGTAGGCGCTACGGCGACTGGAAGGCGGCGCGTAGTTCGTCGTGTTTTTTCTGCAGTTCTGGGGCAGCGTCCAGATCGTCGACGATGATCCGCTCGATGGTTGCCAGCAGCTCGCCGCCTATCCTTTCCAGCGCCCCAAGATTCTCGGCAGGTAGCATGAGAACGTTGTCGGAAAAAGTCCTGGCCACGTCAGCCACCTCTTTCCTCACCTGCTGTTCATAGTCTTTGGCGTCCACCAGACTCTTTCGTGGAGGCAGTTTCTGCCCTGAGGCCTCCGGATAGTCTGAGAGAAAGCGTAGTAGCTTGAGGGCTTCTGCAGGATGCTGGCACTGTTTGCTGATGTAATATCCCTCGATGTCCCCCAGTCCAAAAGGCGCGCGATCCCTTGGCAAAGGGCGCATGATCCACTCGGTGATCCATTCAAAGGGCGTATCCTGACCGCCACGGCTACTGTACCAGCCCAACCATACACCGCAGGCGCCCCTGACGGCGGCCTCATGGAGGCCGCCCTGGTGGAATGTCGTGCGGATCATCTCGGGGGCTGGCGCTACCTGGTAGACGTTGTAGAGGTCGGCATACCATTGCACGGCCTCGATGGTATAGGGATCGTCCAGGGTCACCTTGGAGGGGGAGTTCAGGTCGTCCACGATCTTGCCCCCGTGCAGGTAGATAAAGACGACGGGATCCATACTTTGGGGCGTGGTGCAGTAGCCAAAGCCTCCAGCGTCCGTCGTTTGGGACAGTCCTTGGGGATAGTTCATCTCGGCAGTGAGTTCCAAGAAGTCTGAAAGTGTCCATGCCTCGGTGGGGATTTCCACGTTCAGGGCTCTGGCCTGTTCCACGTTGATATAGACCACCACCATGTCCAGCCCGGCGGGGATTCCCCACTGCTGACCCTGTATCTGCAGCCCCTCCCATGCTCCTTTGTAGTAGTCCTTGCGAATGCCTGCCCATTCCCCAAGTTGAATATCGTCCAGGGGTTTGAGAAGTCCCCCTTGCGCATAAGCGAGGGCCTGTTGTCCCTCGATAAAAATATCCAATTCTCCCGTTCGTATCAGTAGATCTATCTCGTTGCCAAAACGTTCTACTTTGCGCACCTCGACGGTTATCCACGGGTACTGTTCGTGGAAGGCGGCGAGCAGGGGTTGTAGTTGTCGCGTATGCTCTCGATAAGCCATGCGGAGCGTCACGGGCTCGGGCGTGGGGGCCATGGCCATCTGCGGTGCACAGCCCCCTGCGAGGAGTAGAAAGGGCAAGGAGACCATGCTCAGCAGGATATGGCGGAGCATTCTCTTTATGGGCTGCGAGCGAGTATCTCTTTCCATGAGACTGCTGTCCTCTGACACTCCCTAATAGCGTATCGGATCCCCATCTTCCTCATCATAGTTCCGTTCAAGAGGCATGTCAACCGGGCAAGGGGGAAAATGAACCTTTGCACGGTTGACATGCCCTTGTGTTCGCGCTATGCTAATGCTCGTTAATGGTGTTGATCTTTTTGCATATGTCGAAAGGGAGAGAAATGGCGAACAAGCCGACGATCACGAGCATCGAGATTACGGAATTCGAGTACACCCTACATGAGCTGGGGACGGATTATAACGGGTTCAACCTCGTCTACGAGCCGGGGAGCACCATCACCCGCCAAAGCGCTGTTTTGCAGATTCACACCGACATGGGCATCACGGGCGAGTACGTTACGGGCATGGGGCAGCTATCCACGCTCCCCGGGTTGGCCCAGTATCTGATCGGCAAGAATCCTTTGGAGCGGGAGCGCATCTATCAGGAAGTCAAGCGGGCCATGCGGCAGATGGCGCGCATCGGCGTGGCGGTTGTCGACGTGTGTCTGTGGGACATCGCCGGCAAGTACTATGAGGCACCCATCTGGGAGCTGTTGGGTGGCCACATTCGCCCCCTCAAGTGCTACGCCAGCACGACTCACGGCGATCATAATGGAGGGCTGGATTCTCCCGAGGCCTATGCGGATTTTGCCGAGCGGTGTCTGGATATAGGTTATCCGGCTTTCAAGATTCACGGCTGGGGGCAGTCCCTCGTCGATCTGGAGATCGCCAATATCCATGCCGTAGGCCAGCGAGTGGGAGATGAGATGGACCTTATGCTGGATCCCGCTTGCGAACTGGATACCTTTGGAGACACGATTAAGGTGGGCAGGGCCTGTGACGAGGAGAGGTTCTACTGGCTTGAGGATCCCTACAAGGATGGCGGCATCTCCCAGTTCGCTCATCGCAAGCTGCGCCAACTCATCAGCACGCCCCTCCTGCAGACGGAGCACGTGCGTACTCTGGAGCCTCACGTGGATTTTGCTCTGGCCGATGCCACCGATTTTCTGCGGGGCGATGTGGGCTATGATGGCATCACCGGCGTGATGAAGTTGGCTCACGCGGCCGAGGGATTGGGGATCGACGTGGAGATGCACGGTCCGGGGCCGGCTCAGAGACACGTCATGACCAGCATCCGTAATAGCAACTATTATGAGATGGGGCTGGTCAATCCAGGAAGCCCCGGGACGGCGTCGCCCGTCTATGTGGACTATCAGGATGGTCTCGAGGCCATCGATGAGGGGGGATGCGTCTATGCGCCAAAGGGACCCGGGCTGGGCGTGGAACTGAATTGGGATTACATCGAATCCCATCGCGTCGACGGCGCCAAGTTCGACTAGCGTGACACCGTAACGTGAGATAAAGGGGCTTCCAAAGCCTGCTCCGTTGGGCTGCTTGTTCGAAACGGCTGTTGCAATTGGGAGCAGGGAGGTCATTGAGGCAGCAGAGAATTTGGAAGCCGTGTTCCTTGTAGAATTCCCGTTTCTTTGTTTATCAGGAGGTAATATGGAAAAGAGAACACTGGGCGATTCTGATCTCGAGGTAAGCGTCTTTGGGTTGGGCTGTTGGCCCCTGGGAGGAGGCTCCGGTTGGGGCGAACACGATACAAGAGAGTCAATCGCCACGGTCCACGCGGCTCTCGATCACGGCATGACATTGTTCGATACCGCCGAGGCCTATAACGCCGGGCGCAGTGAGGAGATATTGGGCAAGGCGCTGGAGGACCGGCGGGATGAGGCGTTCATCGCCACCAAGATATCGCCCTCTAACGCGGAACCCGAGACGCTGCGCGCCCATTGCGAGGCCAGTCTGAAGCGCCTGCGCACCGACTATATCGATCTCTATCAGGTACACTGGCCCATCACTGACTGTTCGGTGGAGGACGCCTTTGCCACTCTGCAGCATTTGCAGGAGGAGGGCAAGGTGCGGGCCATCGGTGTCAGCAATCATGGGGTGCGGCAACTCGGCGAGGTGTTTGACACGGGGGTGCACATCGTCAGCAATCAGCTATCCTACAGCCTGCTGAGCCGGGCCATCGAGACGGAGATCCTACCCCTGTGTCGGAAAGAGGGTGTCGGGATCATCGCTTACATGGCCCTCATGCAGGGATTGCTGGCGGGAGTCTGGGAGTCGCCAGACAAAGTGCCCCCCTTTCGGGCGCGCACGCGCCACTTTGGCGGGGACCGCCCACAAGCGCGGCACGGCGAGGAGGGTGCCGAGGAAGAGATGTTTGCGGCGCTGGAAAGGATCGCAGAGATCGCCGATGATTTAGGGCTTGCCATGGCTCACGTCTCTCTGGCCTGGGTCGCCGCGAAACCTGGCGTATCCTGTGTGCTCATCGGAGGTCGTAAGGTACACCAGTTGGAGCGCAACCTGGCGGCCGCCGAGGTGGAACTTTCCTCCGACGTGATCGTCGCCTTGGACGAGGCCACGGAGGAACTGCGGCTGAAACTGGGCCCCAATGCCGACTATTTCCAGGGTGGCGGGAGGGGCAGGATCGAATAGTAATCGTTTTGCGTGTAGCATCCTGAGCCCAGGGGCTTTTCTGGGTTCAGGATTTTTGTCCGAAAGTATGGCTTTTTCATTTTTAGATCGATAACGTATCTTGGCGATCGAAAGGTTATCACATCAACATATGAGCATACTCCTTGCGGCTTTTCCTCTTCTCGTTATCCTGGTTCTTATGATAGGATTGAAATGGGGAGGAGTACAGGCCGGTGCCGTTGGATGGCTTTTTTCCCTTCTCATCGCTTTTTTATGGTTCGACGCCGGCCCCTCCGTTCTCTTTTGGGCGCAGGTGCGGGGCGCCTTTCGGGCCGGTTATGTTCTCTATATCATATGGGGTGCTCTCTTTTTCTTCCGCGTCACCGAGGCGGACGGAACGTTGAATCGGGTTAGGCAAATCCTTCAGAGGATTGCCCCCGATCCCGTCCTTCAGGTGCTGCTGATGGCCTGGGGTTTCACCTCGTTTCTTCAGGGGGTCGGAGGATTCGGTGTGCCGCTGGCCGTGGTCGCGCCGATTTTGGTCGCCATGGGGTTTTCTCCCCTGGATGCCGTTGTGATGCCCTCCCTCGGTTATAGCTGGTCCATCTCTTTTGGATCCCTCGGTGCGTCTTACGAGGCGTTGATATCCACGACCGGCATCGACGGCTCTCTGGTGGCTCCCTGGATGGCGGTCATGCTGGGAGTACCCTGTCTGCTGGGGGGTGGAGGTGTCCTTGGTATCGCTAGTAAGCGTGAGACCCGTCGACCTTTCATCGTCTCTTTACTGACGACGCTGACGATGGCCATGGCCATGATCGCCGTGCAATATGCGGCCGTTCGCGTAGGGCTTCCGAACATTGGTGCCATGCTGGGTGCGCTGGGCGGGCTGATTGTCGGAAGTGTGTGGGCCATCTTTCGACGGCTACGCCTTCCGTCGGACGCCAGAGCCAAAATCTCGCTGAAGAGAGCCTTTTCCTCCATGTTGCCCTATGTGCTTCTGATCGCCATCATCGTGACAGTTAACTTTTTGCCATTCCTTCGCGAGCCGCTCAATCGACTGACGCTGGGAGTCCGTACTCCCCCTCTGAGCCTGCGCGATGGTGCTCGGATCCCGGCGAACCGGACGAAAGCCATCTCCGTCTTTGGACATCCCGGCGCCCAGCTTGTTTATACGGCGCTCATCACCCTGGTCCTTGCCAAACTCAAAGGGAACCTTCCGCCCGGCAGTGGAGAGCAGATTCGCAAGGGCGTATTGCAGAGCGGCGTGAAATCCTCCCTCGGCATCCTGGCGATGATGGCAATGGCCACCACGATGCAGGTCACGGGCATGGTCAGCGAGCTGGCAACGGCCATGGCCGCGCTGGCGGGACAGTACTTTCCCCTCATCTCCCCCTTTATCGGGGCTTTGGGCGCCTTCATGACGGGCAGCAACACGAATTCTAACGTGCTGTTCAGCGCTTTCCAACTCCAGGTTAGCGAGGCTCTGTACCTCCCCATCCCGTTGATTTTGGCCCTACACAACGCTGGTGCTGCGGTTGGATCGGTCTTTGCCCCTGCCAAGATCATCGTGGGATGCAGTACGGTGGGGTTGAGTGGCAAAGAGAGCGGGGTGTTATCCCGTACTGCACGCTATGGCTTGATCGTTCTCATAGCCCTTGCAGCCCTTGGTTTTCTCATCGTCAGGGCTTGGGGTTAGATCTTTCAAGAACGGTCCGCTCGTCCTTATTGATTAGAGAGCATACAGAGTATATATAGATTGTTCTCAAGATACGTCACTGTATCAGATCCTCCAGCCGATATCTCGTGAGCCTCCAGGCGGCCCAGTATAGAGCAAGGGCAAAGAGTGCACTGACGCCCAGATCGAGCACCAGAGGATAGTGGGCCTCTCCTTTGGCTATCAGGAGATACCGCAAGGCATCCACCATATAGGTCAGGGGGAGAAAGCTGGCCACGACGCGCAGGATAGCGGGCATCCCGGCGAGGGGCACAAAGACGCCACATAAAAAGACCATGGGGAAGCGAAAATAGTTGGACACGGTCATGGCGTCGAACACCTCACGCATCAAGAGGCTGATCACCACGCCAAGCAGAGAAAATGTCACGCTTCCCAAAAGGATGGTGACGAGGATGCCCAACCAGGCAAAGTGCAGGCCCCAGGCCACGCTGCCGACCAGCCATACCAGGCAACCGGTGGTCAGCCCGAACAGCGCGCCGCTGGCCATCTTGCCCATAACCAGGGTGGCGGGGGCTATGGGGGCCATCAGCAGGCGCTCCATGGCTCCGATGCGTTTCTCAAAGGCGATGACCACCGCCTCCATGGATGTGGTGCCAAAGAGGACGGTTATGCCGATTAACCCGGGGAACACGGAACGAATATCCCCTGGGTTTCGAATATAAAAGGCCAGGATCATCACCAGGGGAAATAAGATGCCCCAACTGATGATGGGCGATTTGAGATAATAGGTGCGCATGTCCTTGCGCGTGATATACCAGGCGCGTTTCAGCTGTACCTTCACCGTTTGCTACCTCCTTGGCCGTTGGGGGCCTTTTGTTGTTCCAGTGTCTCCACGTCCATGCCGGTCAATTTCACAAAGGCGTCCTCCAGGGATACATTTACCGATCGAATCTCCTCGATGGGGGCCTGATGCTGGCGCATGATGGCGCATATCTCGCTCAGTCCGTCGTCCAGAGAATTTGCGCCGAGGCGCAGGCGGTTCTTTCTCGCAGAGACGGTGCTGATCTTGTCGGATGCTTCCAGGGCGCGACGGAGAGCTTTAGTGGGCGAGGGGGTCACCACCTCCACACGAAGGTCGTCATTCTGGTACCGTCTTCGCAGGGCGGAAGGGGTATCCACAGTAACCAGTTTCCCATCCACGATGATGCCCACGCGGTCGCACAGGCGCTCTGCCTCGGCGATTAGGTGGGTGGTGAGAAAGATGGTCACCCCTTCGGCGCGGAACTCGTGGATCATGGTGCGCAGGTCTCTGGCGCTTTGCACGTCCAGGCCGGTGGTCGGCTCGTCCAAAAAGAGTATGGTGGGATGGTGCACCAGGGCCGCGGCTATGGTGAGGCGGCGTTTCATGCCCCTGGAGAGGGCCCCAAAGGGAGAGTCGGCCCGCTCGGATAGCTTCACCCGCTGCAAGAGTTCGTCTGCTCGCGGACGCCACTGGCTGCGTGGCAGGCCGTAGAGTTGGGCCATAAAGATAAGATTATCCCGCGCGCAGAGTTCGCCGTACAGGTTGGAACGCTCGGGGACGACCCCCACCCGTGCCTTCACCTCCAGGGGCTGGTTTTGTATATTCAGGCCATCGACGAGGGCCGTGCCCTCTGTGGGCTGGATCAGGCCCGTCAGCATGCGGATGGTCGTCGTCTTGCCCGCCCCATTGGGCCCCAGAAAGGCGAACAGTTCTCCCGAGTCTACCGTCAGGTTCAGGTCGTCGACGGCGCACAGGCCGTTATAGTGACGCGTCAGTCCGTCAGTTTCTATGGATGCCATTCTCGTTTATCTATACCTCCTGTAGATTTCCTTCGATCGTGCCCCGGCGGATAAGCCAGCGCACCGTATAGGCAGCGGCCAGGCCCACGATAAAGCCGACGGCCATGTTAAGGGCTACCGATATGGCGGCCGTGAGCAGGGCCAGGTAGAGGGGCCATCTTCGCAGTTCGGTGGCGACTTTTGCCAGGCGAATGCCCACCATGAACATCATGCCACCGATCAGGGGCATGGGAAAGGCGGTGAGGATGGCCAGCAGGGCCCGCCCCAAAAAGATCCCCAGGGTGATCTCGATCAGCCCCTCCAGAATACTCGCGCCGCCGGTACGCGCGCCAAAATAGTATTGGCCGGCCAAGCCGTGCGCTCCATGGCACATGGGCATGCCGCCAAAGAGGGAGGAGACCACGTTCATCACCCCCATGTTAAACAGCAATTTCCTCTCGGTTACAGGCTTTTCGGGAAAGAGGTCGCGGATCAGAGTGGCCGTGGCCAGTACCGCGTTGGTTATGGATAGGGGAATCTGGGCGAATCCCCCTCGCACCATGGCCTGCCATATGTCTGACCACTTGGGCACGGAGAACCTGGGCAATCCTATGCCAAAGTCGAGTCCCTGAGACAGTTCCCCCCTGATTAGCATGATGACGATGCCCAGGCCCATGATCACCACCGCCGCGGGAGCGTAGCGGTTCTCCCGCAGCAACAGGATAATGACTATGGCCAGGGCACCCAGCCACAGTTCGGGGAGCATCATCTCCACGGCGCTCATTCCCAGACTGATCCCCAGCGCCAACTGGATGCCGCGTATGAGGTAGGTGGGGATCTTTTCCACGAGTTCGCTCACCAGCCCCGTCAGCACCAGAAAAAGCCAGAGAAGCCCCAGACCCAATGCGGAAGCGGTGACCATGGCGGCCGGCCACCCCTCGGCGATGGCCGTGACCGCGATGACCTTTTTGGGTTCCAGGGGCATGGGCAGGCGATACACGACTCCCAGGAGGATGTTGGCCAGCCCCATCATCACAAACATGGCGGTGGGATCCAGGCGAGAGACGGCGATGAGTCCCACGGCAAGGGGAAAGAGGGTGCCGAAATCGCCCATGGATCCGCCCAGCTCGCGCATATTGAATTCGAAATCCGGGTATTGTGCCGTATCGCGCTCCATAAGAGAGCTTCTCCTTTGTACTATTTCACTTCTATCCGTTTTCTTTTTGCAGCAGCCAGGTGGCGATGCCTAAAAAGATAACGCCGTAAATTAACTGTATTCCCAGAGCGATCACAAAACTTCCCGCATTTGCCGGGCCATTCATGGCCCGGCGCAGGGCGTTCACCGCGTATGTGAGAGGTGACAGCAGGGCTACATTTCGCACCAACGCCGACGCGGCTTCAAGGGGGGCAAAGGCCCCGGACAGGAAAACCATGATAATGCGTATGACAGTCGCCGGAGGCATGGCCTGTGGGACATCTCGAAAGGGGGCCGCCAGGCAAAGCCCGAAGCCGGAGAAACAAAAAGAGGAAAACAGAGCGGCGATGGAGAACAGGATCAGGTTTGGTTGTAAAGGCAGGAGCAACAGTACGACCGCCATATAGGTCACAGCCAGAACGAGGCCAAATACAACACCGGCCAACGCCTTTCCCACCACGATCATTAGCGGGGTGACGGGCGTTGCCAGCATGGTGTGCAACGTCCCTGTCCTTCTCTCCAGGGGCAGAGATACGGCCTGGATGGCTCCGGCACCGAAAAAGATGGCGATGGCTATCAGTCCCGGGATGATCCTGATGAGTTCCACCTCCCTGTTGAGAGAGAAAGCCCAGTAGAGGACCAGCGGCAGAAAGAGCCCAAAGGTCAGGTTAGGCCCCTTGAAAAAGTATATTCTGGCATCCTTTTCTCCTATCCAGAGAACTTTTTTTAATCCCCCGAGCCACCTCTTACTCATTATTTCCTCTCTTGCCTTCACTCCAGATGCTCCTCGACGGCCATAGCCTCAGGCGGCAGTCCTAAGCGCTCGTTCCCAAGCAGATGCCGATAGCCGTCTCTCCATCTTCTATCAGCCTACCCTTGCTAATCCCCTCAAATTGAGAGACATGCCTCGCAAGCGAGGCACCGAAACATTTTGGCCACGAGAGAACTGACCCCACCTTCCCTTTGCGCTACGATTGCTTGGCCAGACGCAAGATCATGCCCCCCTCGAAAGTCAGTTCATCAATATGGCCGGCTGACTTGCCGTCCTTGGATATGAGATGGATATGCATCGCGTTTTTCACGCCTTTATCTTTAACGGCAGGAGCGTAGGTGCCGATGAACACACCGTGGTGTTTTTCAGAGTAGAACCCGATGATGTTCACCTCTTCGTTTTTCGTGACATAGTTCGCTTTGGATTCCCTGAAAAGTTCGCGGGTGATGGGCTTGCCCCCCGTGCGGTCGACATTGATGTGCCACCTTAGTTCGGCGGCCTTGCCCGTCACCAGGAAAGGAAAGGCCACAGCGCCGGTGTCGATACCGGCGGCGGTCGCGCGAGCCTTGACGAAGCGCTGCAGGTCATAATAGGTCTTTACATCGGCAGAGACTGATTCGTCGCGCCACTGCGTATTCTTGGTCCAGGCACCAAAGATCGCCGTGCCGTGGCGGCCATTGTCCATGATAAAGCCATCGCCACGCACCCTGGTCACATAGGGCTTGCTCTCAAAGACAGTGATCTCTCCATCGAGGTCGCCACAGGCGCCCACGCCGTAGGTAGCGTTGGAACCCGACATCTCGGCAATGGGCAGGACGCCCTCTGTCTTGCCGGAAGCTACGATGGCCGCCTGTTTCCCATAGTATTCGACCAGACCGTGGTTGTGATGCTTGGTCATGTCATCTCTCCCCGTGATTAGTTTGGGTTTGCAGGGTGCGGGTCTTGCTCTCGGGTACCATCCACATCCTCTCGCTCGAAGCGCAGCCATATGCCGATGGCTGCCTCCCCATTGTTTTTCCTTTTGTCTTCACTCCAGCCGTTCCTCGACGGTCATGGTCTCGGGGGGCAATCCTGTGAGTGCGACAAAGGCGTCTTCCAATGTGGGTTGGCTCGTGTTTAGGGATAACACTTTTAATTGACTCTCTCGGGCCGTGTCCACAAGGGCCGGGAGTATTTCGGAGGGGTCCTGGACGTACAGTGTAGCCCTTTTTCCAGAGATGATCACCTCTTCTACGTGATCGAGTTTCTGGAGGCCGATGCGAATCGCGTCCGCTGGATCGTCAAACGAGGCCCGAATGACCTTTCCCCTTTGGGCCAGGCTTTTGAGGTTTTCTGGCGTATCTATGGCGACGATTTTGCCCTGGTTCAGGATGGCGATTCGCTGACATAGTTGGTCAGCCTCCTCGATATAGTGCGTTGTGAGGAGAATCGTCACGCCTCTCTCATGCAGTTCCCGCATCAGATCGCGGATCAATCGGGCACTCTGGACGTCGAGGCCGGTGGTTGGCTCATCCAAAAAGAGGATTTCGGGCTCGTGGATCAGGGCGGCGGCGATTGTCAAGCGCTTTTTCAGCCCCGTCGAAAGGGCAGCGGTGCGTCTATCGCGCATGCCGTACAGGCCAAAGAGGTGGAGCAGCTCCTCGGCTCGCTGGGTCCTTTTCCCCCTGGGCATCCCGTGCAGCCTGGCTACAAAGATGAGGTTATCCCATGCGGTCATCTCGCCGTACAAATCCGCGACATCTGAGACTACCCCGATGTGTTCCTTCACCTCGATGGGGTGACTGACTATGTCGAGACCAGCCACGGTCGCTGTCCCCGACGAGGGTGTGCTCAGGCCCGTGAGCATGCGGATACTCGTCGTCTTGCCCGCGCCATTGGGGCCGAGGAGTCCGAATAACTCGCCCTCTTGCACTGAAAAGCTGACGTCATCGACAGCAAGGAGATGGCGGTAATATTTGGTCAGGTGTTGTCCGTCTATCGCTCTGCTCATCCTTGTCTATTGGGATCCTTTCACCTGATTCGGCGATGTGGCGGCCCACTGCCGCTGGTAGAGGCGCTGGTACGTGGGGTTATTCTCCACCAGTTCACCGTGCGAGCCCTGGCCCGCGATGCGCCCGTCCTCGACAACCACGATGCGATCGGCCTTGCGCAGGGTGGAGAAGCGGTGGGCGATGATGATGGTGGTGCGATCCTCCCGGATGGCGTCCATGGCCCGTTGGATCAGGGCCTCGGTATAGGGATCGACATCGGCCGTGGCCTCATCCAGGATGAGGATCTTGGGATCGGCCAGCAGGGCACGGGCAAAGGCCACGAGCTGCCTCTGACCTCCCGACAAGAGCGCGCCGCTCTCCCCCACCTCGGTATTATATCCCTGAGGCAGATTTTTGATAAATTGATGTGCCTGGGCGCGCCTGGCCGCCTCCTTGACCTCCTCATCGGTGGCCTGGGGATCGCCATAGCGTATGTTTTCCATGATGCTGTCCGCAAAGAGGAACACAGCCTGGGGCACCAGCATGATCAGGCGGCGCAGATCCTCGGGGGCGATGTGCCGCACGTCTATCCCGTCGATGCTGACTGTACCCTCCTGTGTGTCATAGAGCCGGGCCAGCAGGCGAGCGATGGTGCTTTTGCCCGCGCCCGTAGGTCCCACCAGGGCGATGGTCTCTGCGGGACGGATGGATAGGTTCAGGTCATGGAGCACGGTTTCCTCATCGTAGCCAAAGGTGACGTCGGAGAAGGTGATGGCACCCTGAAATCCCCCTTCAGGTGCCTGGGGATGCTCGGGGGGCTCTATCTCTAGGGGTTCATTCATGTATTCGTTGATGCGATCCAGGGAAGCCGCCGCCGACTGAAAGGTATTGTAAACCAGGCTCAGTTCACGGAGGGGGCCAAAGAAGCGGTTCACATAGCCCATAAAGGCCAGGAGTACACCGATAGTGAGGGTACCTTGGGCCACCAACGTGCCCCCGTACCCCAGAACGAGGGCCGTGCCCAGCATGTTGGTGATGGTCATGATGGGAAATACGGCGGCAAAGAGCAGGCTCACACGGAGGTTGGCCTGGAGGTTGCGCAGGCTCAGGTTCTCGAACTGTTGCACGGTAAAGGACTCTTGAGAGAGGGACTGTACCACGCGCATGCCAGACACTCCCTGCTCCACGCCGGCGTTCACGGCGGCCAGTTCCTGTTGCACCTGACGATAGGCGCCCCGCATCTTTTTGCCCAAGTATCCCATGCTGATGATGACCACGGGAATGGAGATCATGGTCACGAGGCTGAGGCGCACGTTGATGAGTAACATGATGACGACTATGCCAATCAAGGTCAGCACATCGCTGAACAGATTGACAAGGCTGCTGGATACCATGTCCGACAGGGTGTTGACGTCGTTGGTGAGGCGGGAGGAGATCTGTCCCACGCGTTCCTTACCGTGGAAGGCCATGGATTGCTGTAACACCCGATGGAACAGATCCCGCCGGATATCATAGATGACGTGTTGGCCGACCCAGGTCGAAAGGTATCCCTGAGCATATTGCGCCGCCCAAAAGAGGCCGTTGAGGCCCAGGTAAAGGAGGCAGATGAGGCTCAGGCCCCTGAAATCGCCCTGCGCGATATAGTCATCGAGGGCTACCTTGCTCAGATAGGGCATCAGGAGCACGGACCCCGCCACCAGCAACATGGCCCCGATGGCCAGCAGCAGGCGACCCACATAAGGTCGCAGATATTGCGTCAGCATGCGTACCGCCTGACGATCCAGACGGCGAAGACTGTACTCCTCCTCTTCGCCCCGGAGACGCCCCACGAATCCGCCGCGTCTGGGCATGCTCTCACTCCTCATATTATATGTATGAGGGAGCCAGTTCTCCCTCGATTTGACTTTGGGGAAATCCCTGGCATCCTGGGGACTGGCCCAGGGAGCGAAACGCTATCGCTCCTTGTTGCACCCTACGGGGTGACTTCTAAGAAAGCTTGCGTCCCTCGTCCCGATGGGTACTTCTCACCCGTATCTTGTGCCTCTGCTTCCCGCTCACCTGTGGCAGCAGCCTCAGGGCGTTTCCTGAGCCGGAAGCAAGCTCTCATTAACTGCGAGGCTGTTGATCTCATCGGGTACCAGGGATCCCCCTTGGCAAACGTCTCTCACCACACTGTACACAGGAGGTGCGTATTATGAGCAACAACCCCTTGTTAGTGGGCGTTGACGTCCACCGCAAAACGAACACCATTTGCCTCATGAATCGTTATGGCCAAGAGATCGGCCAACGGCTCAGTGTCCCAAACAATCGGCAGGGTACGGCAACGCTTGCCCGCGCCATTGGGGCCAAGCAGTCCGAAAAGTTCGCCCGATTGCACCGAAAAGCTGACGTCATTGACAGCAAGGAGATGGCGGTAGTATTGGTCAGGTGTTGTGCGTCTATCGCTCTGCTCATCCTTGTCTATTGGGATCCTTTCACCTGATTCGGCGATGTGGCGGCCCACTGCCGCTGGTAGAGGCGCTGGTACGTGGGGTTATTCTCCACCAGTTCACCGTGCGAGCCCTGGCCCGCGATGCGCCCGTCCTCGACAACCACGATGCGATCGGCCTTGCGCAGGGTGGAGAAGCGGTGGGCGATGATGATGGTGGTGCGATCCTCCCGGATGGCGTCCATGGCCCGTTGGATCAGGGCCTCGGTATAGGGATCGACATCGGCCGTGGCCTCATCCAGGATGAGGATCTTGGGATCGGCCAGCAGGGCACGGGCAAAGGCCACGAGCTGCCTCTGACCTCCCGACAAGAGCGCGCCGCTCTCCCCCACCTCGGTATTATATCCCTGAGGCAGATTTTTGATAAATTGATGTGCCTGGGCGCGCCTGGCCGCCTCCTTGACCTCCTCATCGGTGGCCTGGGGATCGCCATAGCGTATGTTTTCCATGATGCTGTCCGCAAAGAGGAACACAGCCTGGGGCACCAGCATGATCAGGCGGCGCAGATCCTCGGGGGCGATGTGCCGCACGTCTATCCCGTCGATGCTGACTGTACCCTCCTGTGTGTCATAGAGCCGGGCCAGCAGGCGAGCGATGGTGCTTTTGCCCGCGCCCGTAGGTCCCACCAGGGCGATGGTCTCTGCGGGACGGATGGATAGGTTCAGGTCATGGAGCACGGTTTCCTCATCGTAGCCAAAGGTGACGTCGGAGAAGGTGATGGCACCCTGAAATCCCCCTTCAGGTGCCTGGGGATGCTCGGGGGGCTCTATCTCTAGGGGTTCATTCATGTATTCGTTGATGCGATCCAGGGAAGCCGCCGCCGACTGAAAGGTATTGTAAACCAGGCTCAGTTCACGGAGGGGGCCAAAGAAGCGGTTCACATAGCCCATAAAGGCCAGGAGTACACCGATAGTGAGGGTACCTTGGGCCACCAACGTGCCCCCGTACCCCAGAACGAGGGCCGTGCCCAGCATGTTGGTGATGGTCATGATGGGAAATACGGCGGCAAAGAGCAGGCTCACACGGAGGTTGGCCTGGAGGTTGCGCAGGCTCAGGTTCTCGAACTGTTGCACGGTAAAGGACTCTTGAGAGAGGGACTGTACCACGCGCATGCCAGACACTCCCTGCTCCACGCCGGCGTTCACGGCGGCCAGTTCCTGTTGCACCTGACGATAGGCGCCCCGCATCTTTTTGCCCAAGTATCCCATGCTGATGATGACCACGGGAATGGAGATCATGGTCACGAGGCTGAGGCGCACGTTGATGAGTAACATGATGACGACTATGCCAATCAAGGTCAGCACATCGCTGAACAGATTGACAAGGCTGCTGGATACCATGTCCGACAGGGTGTTGACGTCGTTGGTGAGGCGGGAGGAGATCTGTCCCACGCGTTCCTTACCGTGGAAGGCCATGGATTGCTGTAACACCCGATGGAACAGATCCCGCCGGATATCATAGATGACGTGTTGGCCGACCCAGGTCGAAAGGTATCCCTGAGCATATTGCGCCGCCCAAAAGAGGCCGTTGAGGCCCAGGTAAAGGAGGCAGATGAGGCTCAGGCCCCTGAAATCGCCCTGCGCGATATAGTCATCGAGGGCTACCTTGCTCAGATAGGGCATCAGGAGCACGGACCCCGCCACCAGCAACATGGCCCCGATGGCCAGCAGCAGGCGACCCACATAAGGTCGCAGATATCGTGTCAGCATGCGTACCGCCTGACGATCCAGATGGCGAAGACTGTACTCCTCCTCTTCGCCCTGGAGACGCCTCATGAACCCGCCGCGAATAGTCATGCTCTCACTCCTTCCAGCATTTCACCTTGGAATTGTAGATCGTACATCTCTTTATAGAGCCCACCTTCCCTCATCAGGAGCTCGTGGGCCGAATGCTCCTCGGTCCCATGCGCCTGCTCCGCGATGCGGCCCTCCTTGAGGAGCACGATGCGGTCCGCCTGCTGCACAGTCCACAGTCTGTGGGCGATGACGAGGGTGGTTCGGCCCTCGCGCACCGTCTCCATGGCCTGCTGCATGCGGCGTTCGGTGTCCGCGTCCACGCTGGAGGTAGGCTCATCCAGGATGAAGATGCGTGGGTCCGTGAGCAGGACGCGGGCCAGGGCGATGCGCTGGCGTTGCCCGCCTGATAGGCGCACGCCCCTCTCGCCCACGGGCGTGCCATATCCCATGGGCAGGGCCTTTATAAAGTCGTGTATCTGCACTGTGCGTGCCGCCCACTCGATATCCTCCTGGCTGGCATCGGCGCTCCCGTAGGCGATATTCTCTCCGACGGAAGCATCGAACAGGAACACCGTCTGGAGGGCGATACCGATGGCGTCGCGCAGGCTTTTTAGCGTCACGTCGCGGATGTCGTGGCCGTCGATAGTGATACCCCCCTCGTCCACGTCGTAGAAGCGGGGCAGAAGGTGTACCATAGTCGTCTTGCCCGTTCCCGAAGGCCCCACCAGAGCCACCATCTCGCCGGGGGCGACGTCCAGATTGATGTCGTGGAGCACCTCATCGCCCTCGTTATAGGAGAAATGGACGTGCTCGTAGCGGATCCGGCCCTCGATGGGGGGTAGGGGATAGGCGTCGGGCGCGTCTTTTACCTTGGGTTCGAGATCCAGGATATCAAAGATGCGCTCCGCCGCCGCCGTGGCGCGCATAAAGGCGTTCAGCATCATCCCCGTCTGGCGAATGGGTCGGAAGAGCATGTTGATATAGGTAGTAAAGCCGATCAAGGTGCCCAGAGTGATTACATCTTGTATGACGCCGCCGCCACCGATCCAGAGAACAAGGGCCATAAACACTCCGCTCAGCACATTCACATAGGGCATCCAGAGGGCGCCGATCTTGCCGGCCTCGATGTTGACACCCATGAGGTTCTCGCTCTGCCGATCGATCCGTTCCTCCTCCATCTCCTCTCGCCCAAACAGTTTGATGACCTGGATGCCCACCAGGCTTTCCTGTATGGCTGTGGTGAGATCGGCCAGTTTACGGCGTACCCTGCCAAAGACCGGGCGCAGACGCTTGGCGTAGATCAGCATGCCATGGGCCATAAGGGGGAGGAAAAAGAGGTACAACAGACCGAGACGCCAATCCCATACCAAAAGGACCGCCAGGATGCCCAGCAAGGTGAGAGAGTTGCCCACCACGATCACCACGGCCCTGGAAAAGAAATCGCTCAGGGTATCCACGTCCGCCGTGACCCGGGACATCAGGTCCCCGGTGCGAGTGCGATCGTAGAAGGAGAAGGAGAGTTGACTCAGGTGTTCAAAGACGGCATTGCGGATACCAAAGATGATGCGCTGTCCCACATAGGCGCCCAAATAGAGTCGAGCAAAATCTATGGCCCCCTGCACGAGAGAGAGCGCGAGCAGTCCCCCTGCCAGCCACCACAGGCGTTCCGTTCGACCGGCAAGGATGAACTGGTCCACGGCGTAGCGGATCAGCCAGGGCGGGGCCAGTTCCATGACTGTGGTAACAAGTACGGCCGCGAGGACCAACAGCATTATCTTGCTGTGGGGCCTTATATACTGCAGCAGCCGCTTTAGAATGGGACCTATGTCGGGAGGAGGTTGTCCCCCCCCGGCCCCTGGACCTTTTTTCTGTCCTTTGGTGTCTTGCGAGCCACTTTTCTGACGGCTCCCCTGTTCTTGGTTCTTGCTCGCTGGTGGAGCATTTGTTTTCTTCATGATCTGAAGCGTCTCCTTTTTTATCATCTCCACTGGGAAGGATTTTGCCCCTGAGACCTTTTTTGGTCCCCAGAGTTGCGATTCTTGGTAGAGCCCCTGTGGTTGACTATCGTCTAAAACTTTTCAGTGACCATCCTGGATTCCCAGAACGGTTAACTTTTCTAGACTTTTGATTCCCCTTGGTTCATCTTTTTCGATAAAGATGCTCGACTGTTCTCCCAGTTCAAAACTCCCCTCGCGGTTCGTGAATAGACCCCGGCCTTTGAGGACCAAGAAAAAGACCGCGTAGGGTTCAGGGTGTGGGGGGATCTCTTGCCCGGTCTCAAAGCAAACCAGGACGACGTTGAAATTCTCCGATTTTAGAATGTCGGTTTTATTTGGTCTTTCCCCAGAAAAGTTTTGAAAAGATAAAATATCGTCTATTTTTCTCATTGTTTACTCCTATTCCTTTGCTAAACTCAGTATCCCAGCACGCGAGCCCGATGATGCATCCGGGCAGCGGGGATCAAAAAGACCACCAACAGTATCGGCAGCAGCGCCAGGTCAAGCCAGGGAGTCAAGAACCCTTTTCCTAGCACGGCATGGTTCATCAAATCCTGCGTACAAGTCAGCGGCGACAGATAGGCAAGCCCTCGCGCCCAGGGTGCCATCTCTTCCAGTGGGACGAATATGCCACTGATGAACATCAAGGACCAACGCACAACGTTGGGGCCCAGGAAGCCAAAGACTTGGCCCTGTTGCACGGCAAAGTCGATATGATCCACAGCGAGGAGATCGCCATAGTAGGTGAGGTTCTGCACTTGAATGGCATCAGACATTGGTGTTGCCTCTCGGACAGTACTTCTTCCATGGCGTTTACTCCCAGGTCGGTTTTTCCTAAAAGTGTGGGGCAATCTGCCCCACCAAGAATAAGTTCCAAATGTGCTTTAAGCGCGGTTTTCTGTAACATGGCGAGGCGTACAAGCGCCAGTCAACAGCGACTGTACGCCTCGGGTTTCTCCACTATTCGGTCTCGCAGGGATGTTCGCTGACGTCACCGTGGCATTCCCGAATCTGCTCGGGGGCGCAATCGCCAGGCTCACCTTCCAGCCGTTCTGGATGGGCGCACTCGCAGTCGCAGCACATGGATACCTCACCTCCTTTCCAAAGATTAGGATTCCTTTACCATTTTACAAAAAGCCTCGCCCAACTGCTCACGGGCCAGGCGCTGATAGGCGGCTATCCGTTCGTGATCCAAGTAGTAGTGAAGCCGATATCCCTGCCGCTCTCCCCGCACAAGTCCCAGGTCTTTCAAGATGCGCAGATGCTGGGAGACGGCCGAAGAACTGACGCCCAGTTCCTGGGCCAGGCGGCCCACACACAGGGCTCGCCCGGGCCGCTGTTGGGCCAGGAGCCGTACAAGTTGTAGACGGGTCTCGTCGGCGAGGGCTTTGTAGAATGGAACCAGTTTGTCCATTTCGCTCACGGCTTTGATTTAGTGATCACTTACATACTAATATAGTTGCAGGGTTTAAGACTGTCAAATATGCTGGTGGCGTCAACTACGGGAAATCCCCTAGCCGTCATGGAGAAGGTGCTTAGCGGACATTCTCTTCAGCATACTCCCATATCCTGTCAGTTCACGTCACAAGCGGTACAAAAGTTTTTTGGAGGAAAATCATATCGCAGCTTTTATTCCAGCAATTGCGAGTTGTAGAGGCGAGTGTACAACCCCCCATTTTTAAGCAGCGTCTCATGTGTTCCTCTTTCGACTATCTCGCCTTCGTCCATAACCAGTATCTTATTAGCGTTCTGGACAGTGGATAGTCTGTGAGCGATGATGAAAACGGTGCGATTCTCCACAAGATCCCCCAATGCTTCCTGGATCAAGGCCTCTGTTTCCGCATCAACGGAGGATGTGGCTTCATCCAGGATTAGGATGCAAGGATCTTTAAGGATGGCTCTAGCGATAGAGATTCGTTGCTTTTCTCCAACCGATAGCTTGGCGGCTCTTTCACCGACCTGGGTCTTATATCCTTCGGGCAGGGCTTTGATGAAGCGGTGAGCATTAGCTGCTTTGGCTGCGGCAACGATCTCATCCATTGTAGCATTGGGTTCTCCGAATACAATATTTTCCTCAACGGTCCCGTCGAATAGGAAAGTCTCTTGAGAAACTATGCCGATCTGCCTTCGCAGGGCCTCTGTCCGCAACTCTTTGACATCATATCCATCGATGGTGATCTTCCCTTGGCTTATGTCATAGAAGCGCGGTATGAGACTTAGCAGGGTGGTCTTCCCCGCTCCTGTGGGGCCCACCAAGGCGACGGCCTCTCCCGGATGAGCCTCAAGATTCACGTTCTGTAAAACCTTGCTTCTGGTGACGTAACCAAAGGAAACGTTATTAAAAAGTACATGCCCTTTGCAGGGAGTGGGAAGGGGGATAGCGTCCTTGGCCTGTGAGATATCCGGCGTCACATCCAATATCTCAAAGACCCTTTCTGCAGCAGCGCGAGCTCGCTGCAAGGTGTGGTTTAGTCTATTCAGATCATGAACAGGCTGATAGAACTGGCCAACGTAGGAAATGAAGGCGACCATCTCTCCTACAGTTAGGCTCCCAACGATGATCTCTAGGCCGCCACGCCAAAGTATCAAAAGAGTACCGGCGGCTATAATAAACTGTATCGTGGGGGAGAAGATTGATCTCAGCTTGACGGCCCTCATATTGGCCGCGTAGTAGTTCTGATTCTCCCTGGCAAATTGTTCTGCCGCATAGTCCTCTTGGGTAAAGGCTTTGATCTCCTTCATTCCCGAGACGTTATCCTGTAGCCGTGCGCCCATATCCGCCAATCTCTTCCGTGCTTGACGAAAGAGCACAATCACCCGCTTGCTGAATTGATATATCGCCACCGATAGAATCGGGATGGGGAGCATCGCGAGCAACGCCAGCCGCCAATTCATATACAACAGGACTGCCGAAATCCCTATCAGGGTTAAGACAGAGACGATAAAAGTTTCTGTCCCGTTGATGATTATGTCTTGTAGAACGTCGATGTCATTGATTATTTTGGACATTATTGTGCCGGTTTGAGTGCCCTCGTAGTAGCTTAAGGATAACCTCTGGAGATGCTCATAGGCCCGGTTTCGCAAATCGAAGATGACCTTTTGTCCAAGGTAGTTCGTCAGGAAGGATTTGCCCGCTATGAGAACGCTTCTTAGCACATAGACGAGAAGAAGGCCAAGGATGAGCAGATTCAGCGTGTGTATACTTCTGTTCACTACGACATTGTCGATTATTACCTTCATGAACCACGGGGGGACAAGGTTCACCAGAGTCGCCAAGAGCGAACAGAAGACAGCTGCGAGAGCTTCTCGCCAGTAGGATTTGACATAATGCAATAATGCCAACATGGGCTTCATACAGCACCTTCTCGTATAATAGTATTGTCTCCTTCCCGGTTTGGAAAGCCCTGAAGGGACATCGCTTTCAATGCCCCTGGATTCAGATTCTTTCGCGTTGCTCAGAATAAGGAACGATCATTAGGCAGCTCTGCGGGATATACTTTGGATCCCATCTGATGCGGTTGACAATCTTCTTTTCCGCTCCAACGGAGCGGAAAACCCTGCCGCTCTCCCCGCACAAGTCCCAGGTCTTTCAAGATGCGCAGATGCTGGGAGACGGCCGAAGAACTGACGCCCAGTTCCTGGGCCAGGCGGCCCACACACAGGGCTCGCCCGGGCCGCTGTTGGGCCAGGAGCCGTACAAGTTGTAGACGGGTCTCGTCGGCGAGGGCTTTAGAATGGAACCAGTTTGTCCATTTCGCTCACGGCTTTGATTTAGTGATTACTTACATACTAATATAGTCGGGAGCTGGAGACCTGTCAAATTCAAGGGAACCCCTGGAGATGTTAGAGAAGATATTCACGGGAGAGATTTCACGGTATGAGGGTAAAGGAGCGCTCCCAGCATTTTCAAAACAAAAGCTCGGGGAAGAGTGAATGTGAAGTTGGGAGTTCTCCATCGCCGAGACGCAGATAAAAAGGGAGGAAAAAAGCATTCCGTCTCTGCCGGTGAGACCTATTTCCCCTATCAAGCCCTGGAGTATGGGGGGATGCGTCGTCCTGGTTCCTGATCCTACATCTCGCGGATGACGCCGATGACTTTGCCCTGTATCTCCACCTTGTTGGCCCTCACATAGATGGGATCGAAGGTGGGGTTGCGAGGCTGCAGGCGCACGCGCTGTCCGCCGGCTTCCAGGTGGAACTCTTTTAGAGTCACCGTTTCCTCGTCCACGAGCCAGGCGGCCACCGTATCGCCGTTCTCGGCCGATCGTTGATGTCGCATGACGACGATATCGCCGTCGGCGATGAGGCTGTCGATCATCGAGTTGCCGTGCACGCGGAGGGCATAGATATCGTCCGTATTATTGAGCATCTCTGTGGGCACGGCGACGTGATCCAGTGCCGCCTCAGGGGCCTCGCTCCCTGGCACGGGAATCGGCTCGCCGGCCACGATGTTGCCCAGCAGAGGGACGGGCATGGCCGTCGTCTCTTCCTGCAGGCGCAAGCCCCGAGAGGTGTCTTTGTTGCGAGTGAGATAGCCCTTTTTCTCCAGTGCGTTCAGGTTGTAGCTGACCACGGAGGTGGACGAGATGCCGGCCGCCTCGCCTATCTCGCGGATGGTGGGGGGATAGCCGTACTCCACCAGATAGTCGCGGATCGTCTCCAGGATCTTTTTCTGACGTTCGGACAATTCCTTTGCCATATGGCACACCGCTCCTTTCTCTCAGCCACTTGCATCCATTATAATGAACATATGTTCTATGTCAAATCGGTGATAGGGATGACTGTCCGCGGGTAGACGCTAGATGCGTAGACTTGGCGACGGGATGTCGATGTAGAGACGCAAGATCTTGCGTCTCTACGCTCTGGGATATTGGCACGTCGCCGCATCATCTGACCGCACGTGGCAAGCCCGTCCTCAGCTGAGGGTTCAAATCTTGACGCTTCGAGTGGATAGTGACCGGGCAACTCGACAGCATGGAGGGCTTGCACTATGATAGGGGCAGATTGAGAGTTCAATGATCTTCTATGGTGCATTCGGTTCTTTCCGGATAAGAAAGGAGTACTCGATGAAAGGTGTCGTTCTGGCTGGGGGATTGGGGACGCGGCTCTATCCCTTGACCCACGCTACAAACAAGCATCTGCTGCCGGTCTATAATAGGCCCATGATCTTTTATCCCATCGATACGCTGGTGCAGGCGGGCATCACCGAGATTATGGTGGTCACCGGCGGCCCCCACGCGGGGGATTTCATTCGTGTGCTAAAGAATGGGACGCAATTGGGCCTGGCTCATCTGGAGTATGCCTATCAGGAAGATGAGGGGGGCATCGCGGACGCCCTGAGTCTGGCGGAAGACTTTTCCGATGGGGGGCCTTTGGCTGTCATCCTGGGAGACAATACCACCGACGCCGATATCTCTGAGGCCGTACAGGGGTTCGAGGAGGGGGCCCTCGTCTTCTTGCGGCGCGTCCCCGATCCAGAGCGCTTTGGCGTGCCCAAGTTCGATCCGCAGACCGACAGAATTGTAGCCATTGAGGAAAAGCCGGAGGAGCCCAAGAGCGATTACGCCGTCACGGGCCTTTATCTTTATGATGCGCGCGTCTTTGATTTCATCCGCAGGGCTACTCCCTCGGAGCGGGGCGAGTTGGAGATCACGGATATCAACAACATGTACATCGAGATCGGCCAATTGCGGTGGGCAGAACTGAACGGCTTCTGGTCGGATGCCGGGACCTTTGAGAGTCTGTTTCGGACCAACGCCTACTGGGCGCAAAAGGTGACGGGCAGGGCGTGTGAGGATTTTGGGTCGTATCTTGAGACGCCACCCGAATAGCAGGATGAGAGAGTTCCTGTTGGTTGACAGTTTGACAGTGCTCTCTTGCTATCTCACAATCGTGACGTGTCAAGCATAGAAAGTCTATAGGAGAGTAAATAAATCATGGGTATCAGCGGAGTATATCCGCCCATTGCGACCCCGTTCGATGTACAGGGTAATTTGGATCGCGAGGCCCTGAGGGCCAACGTGGAGAAATGGAACGAGACGGGACTGGCGGGTTATGTGGTGGCTGGCTCCAACGGGGAAAGCGTGCTGTTGGAGGCGGAGGAAGTGCTAGCGATCGTGCGCGTGGTCCGCGACGCGGCCCTTCCGGATCAGCACGTCATCGCGGGCACGGGGCGCCAGTCCACGGCGGCGACTATAAGGCTTACCGAGAAGGCTGCCGAGGCGGGCGCGGAGGTGGCGTTGGTGATGACGCCCTCCTTTTACGCCAAGCAGATGACGCCACCGGCCCTCATTCACCACTATGAGATGCTGGCCGATGCCTCTCCGGTGCCCATCCTGATCTACAACGTGCCCAAGTTCACCCATCTGAACATCTCGCCCGAGACGGTGGCCCGCCTGGCCTCCCATGAGGGCATCATCGGCATCAAGGATAGCGCAGGTGATATTGGGCAGATCATCGATCTGGTGCGCCTCTGTCCCTCCGATTTCAATATCATGGTGGGCAATGGGCCGGCCTTTTTCAGTGCACTTCAGGCCGGAGCCCGTGGCGGCATCCTGGCCCTGGCCAACGTGGCCCCGCGGGAGTGCGTCAGCATCTGGGAACTGGTGAATGCGGGGAGAAATGAGGAGGCGCGGGATATTCACTACCGGCTCATGCCGGTGGGGCGGGCCGTCACCTCGGGATATGGTATCCCTGGGCTAAAGGGTTGTCTGGATCTTTTGGGATATCGTGGGGGGACGCCACGTTCTCCCCTGTTGCCAGCTGACGGCGCGACGCGAGAGCGACTAAGAGAGATACTTTTGGCCGCAGGGCTGCTCGCCCCTGCCACATAGTGTATGCTGAAGACGTCTGAGAAACGGAACGAGGGAGGAGCGTTGACACCATGACATTAAAAAGCCTCGTGGTCTACTTTTCGCCAGGGGGTAACACCAAAAAGGTCGCCGGGGCCATCGTGAGGGGCCTGGAGAGCCGGGATGCTGGCGTGAAACTTTTGCCCCTGAAAGAGGCCGGGGAAGAGGATCTCTACGCCTACGATCTCGTCTGTCTGGGCGCCCCTGCCTACAATTTCAGTGTGCCGGCGCCTGTGGGACGCTACGTCAAGGAACAACTACGGAGAGCCCATGCGCGGGATCGGGTGCAGTTGCGCGCCCCGACTCTCTCCGACAAATGGGCCGTCGTCTTTGTCACCTATGCAGGACCCCATACAGGTGTAGACGAGGCCACGCCTGCGGGCGATCATATGGCGCAGATGTTTCGCCATCTGAGATTCGAGGTCAGGGGCACATGGTACACGGTGGGCGAGTTCCACGATGAGAACTCGCCGAGCAATCTCTACGGTCGTCTGGGAGATATCCGTGGACGTCCCAACGCCCATGACCTGGGGGTCATAGAGAGCAATGCCGCGGGACTGGCCTTTGTCCTGGAGCACGAAAAGGTGAGCGCGGAAGAAGACTGACATTCCAGGCCCTTGAAGCAGGAGTCAGACCAGGGCTTCCAGTGTCTTTAACTGGTCCTCGAACTCGATAAGGGCGTCCTTGACTGGCTGTGGCGTGGTGAGATCGACGCCGGCATCCTTCAGAAGATCCAGCGGATACTTGCTGCGGCCGCTTTTCAGGAAGGTGATATAGTCGTCGAGGGCGCTTTTCTCTTGTCCCAGGATCCTGAAGGCGATGGCCACGGCGGCGCTCATGCCCGTGGCGTATTTGTAGACGTAGAAATTGTAGAAAAAGTGGTCGATGCGGGACCATTCCCAGGCGATGGAGGTATCCTCCTTATCAAAGGCCACACTGTCACCAAAATAGCGTTTGACGAGATCATAGTAGCTCTCGTCCAAGCCATCGGCAGTGAGGGGTTGTCCCTCCTCGCTCTGTGTATGGATCATCTTTTCGAACTCGGCGAACATGGTCTGGCGGAACAGGGTACCCCGGAAACTGTCCAGATAGCGGTCGATCAGGTAGGCGCGTGTGGCCTCGTCCCGTGCAGTGGAAAGTAGGTGATGGGTGAGCAGACTCTCGTTGACCGTCGAGGCCACCTCGGCCACGAGGATGCGATAGTCTGCCAGAGGATAGGGTTGGTTGCGGTTTGAGTACCAGCTGTGCATGGAGTGGCCCCCCTCGTGGGCCAGGGTGAAGACAGAGTCCAGATCCCCCGTATAGTTCATGAGGATGTAGGGCATGGACTCGTAGCAGCCCGAGGAGTAGGCTCCCGAGCGCTTGCCCACGTTCTCGTAACGATCCACCCATCCCTCAGTCAACCCTTGACGCAGCGCCGTCACATATTCCGTCCCCAGCGGCTCCATAGCCCGGCAGATCAGATCCACGGCTTCCTCGTATGTATGTTCTACATCCACTTCTGGGACCGCTGGCACATAGATGTCGTACATGTGCATGTGGTCGAGTCCCAGCAGGCGTCTGCGGAGGGTCATGTAGCGGTAAAAGGTGGGCAGAGCATCGTGCACGGCAGAGAGCAATGTATTATAGACCGAGGTGGTCACATTGTCCTGAAAGAGGGCGGCCTCCAGGGCCGAGGGGAAATCTCTCGCGCGCGCCTCAAAGATGTGGGCCTTGATCATGCCGTCCAGCATAGAAGAGATGGTCTGGCGGTTCCCCCGATACTCGGCATAGTAGTTATCATAGGCGGTCTTGCGCACCGTCCTGTCCTTGCTCCGTAACAGGGTTAGAAATGCGGCGTGTGTCAGTTGCCGCTCTTTGCCCTCTTCATCCTCAACTCGGGGCAGGCGCGCCGCCAGATCCACGTTCTTGAGTACGCTAAAGATCTTGCCAAAGGCGGCCAGGGGTTCGCCAGCCATGGACAGGAGCCGCTCCTCGTCGCGGGAGAGGGTGTATGGCTTGTGCCGCAGCACATCCTGGAGCCAGACGCGATAGGGAGCGAGGATATCCTCTTGCAGCCATTCCCATATTATCTCGTCGTCGAGGCTCAGAATCTCTGGGGCCAGATAGGAACCCGCGGTATCCAGCTCGGTGTACAGGGAGCGGGCCCGTTCCCGCATCTGCTCATAGTGACTGTTACTGAGGTCCTCGTCGCTCCGCAGATGGGCATAGACCCATAGCTTTTCCATCTGTCTGTTGGCCGCGAACCAAGTTTGCAACGCCTCTGCCAGTATATCTGGGGAATCGAGCCTGCCCCTGTAAGAAGCCACTTCCTCGGGCATCTTTTTGGCGGCCTCGAAATCGCGTTCCCAGTCCCCGTCTTGGGCATAGAGTGCTTTGAGGCACCATCTGTCCTCTTCCCGAACCTGGTCTCGCTCTGGCGATTCCTTTGTCATGGCATTTCCTTTTTGAAAACGTCTCCGGTTAGTCCTGATCATCTCCGCGGGTAAAGAGGTCGTCCAGGTTGTCGAGCTCATCCCAGGCGTCGTCCAGGGGGATAAAGGGGCGCTCCACAAAATCCTTGGCCACGTTCTCCAGGTATTCCCTGACGTGGAGTTCCGGGTGCTTTTTTTCCAGTTCCTCGATCCTCTCGTCCCATTCCTCAATGAGTTCCTGGCTCTGCTCCTGCAATTCTGACAGGTCGAGCCCCAGTTTGAACATATAGTCGATGCGTACCATCAGGTCGTACCAGGCCTTCCAGTCCGTCTCTACGCGCATCCCCTGCAGGGTGATGCCCAGTTGACTGAACTCGTAGGCGGGCGCAAAGGCATAGAGTACCACCAATTCCATGACATATCGTTCCGCGCAGTGGGCCAGGTAGGTGCCAATCGTCGCGCCACCCTCATAATTGGAGAATCTTACGGAATACTTTTCCAGTTCCTCTTTCATGTCGGGGAGGCTGTAGACGCAGGAGGCATCCCGATCCCTATCATAGGGCGTGGAACCGTATACGCCTCCCACAGCCACGATCCGTTTGACTTTTAGGGCCTCGGCCATTTCAAAGAAAGCCCTGGCATACTCGTCCTCTTGCCGATGCGGCTCATCTCCCAAAAAGATCACCAATCCTTCATCTCCGAGATCAGCGTAAAAGATCTCGTTTTTGTTGCCTATCACGTCTTCCCGATATCCGTCCACGAGTTTTACGTGGGGTCTGAGCAGATGATGCGCTCCCGGGATCTGAAAGAGATAGAAACCATCATAGGCGATCTCTCCTATCTTTCGCGCATCTGTGAGATCGACAAGATAGTCAGGGAGTCCAGAAGAGATCTCTCCGGCGTCGGCCCACTGGCGCCAGCCGGCGATCATATAATTATCCTTTTCCACGGGCGTTTCCCACAAATCGACGATCTCATTCATATCGTCCACCTCTCTATCTAGTCCTAGTTTTCTCGCTAGCGTGATAATCGCATCGCTAATCTATTTTGCCCCTGTTCGGGCTGTGGGTCAAACGAGGGAGCGGGCTTGGCAAGGTAGGTGCTCTTTTGTCACCGTGTTCACCTTGTGTTACTATGATTTCGTGGGTTGACTTTTTGTTGAGAGTGAGCGTCGGCTTTGACCAACCTGGTATGGGAGCGAATGCAGCGGTTTCTTGTTCATCGCCGTCCTCTCGTCCGCGCGCTTGTGGTGTTTACCGTATGTCTCGTAGCGGGGGGGCTCACTGGGGCTGTCATCGGTTCCCTGGGAGGGATCCTGGGGAGCGCGGCGCTGATCGCTCTGGCAGTAGGCTATTTTATGCTGAGGAGTGTCTTTGCCGGGCTGCTGGTGCTGGTGGGCATCATCTGTCTCCTGCCCTTTGCTGCCGTCCCCGTCGATATAGGATTTTCGCCCACCTTTCTTGACCTGGTGCTGTTTGGTATCTTTTTCGTCTGGATGAGCAAATTGGTGACGGAAAAGGATCAGGAGTTTGTCACCCACTCTCCCACGCTTCCCATGATCGTTTTTGTCCTTTTGGCCGTCGTATCTTTTATCGCCGGGCTCGGACATGCTCCCCTGACGGCAAATATGTTGCGGCACTTTGTTGAGATAATATTCAGTATACTCCTTTTCCTAGTCACCATCAACGTGGTGCGCGACAAGGAGCGTTTGCAGATTATTGTGGGGACCCTGATCCTGGCCGGTTCCCTCGCTGCATTGACGGGCATCGTGCTTTATATCCTGCCCGATAATCTAACAGTGCGTCTGCTATCGACCCTTCGCATCGTGCGCTATCCTACCGGCTCTGGCGTCCTGCGCCATATCGAGGATAATCCCGATCTGCCCTTGCGGGCGACCTCAACCTCCGTCGATCCCAATGTTCTGGGGGGCATGCTCATCTTTACCGGCACCCTCACCGCTGCCCAGGCCCTGGCCAGACGTCCCCTGTTGCCCCGAGGGTGGCTCATTTTCATGTTGTTTGTCATCGTCACCTGCATGGGGCTTAGCTTCTCTCGCGGCTCGTTTGTGGGGTTGGGGGTGGCCTTTATGCTTCTTGGCCTGCTCCGTTACAGGCGTATGTTGTGGATCGGGCTGGTGATACTTGCCTGTCTCTTCCTGCTGCCCTCGGCCCAGGTCTACGTTCAGCACTTTGCTGAAGGAATACAGGGAGAGGATCTGGCCACGCAGATGCGCTTTGGCGAGTACAAGGACGCGCTCATCCTCATCTCGCGCTACCCGTGGCTTGGCGTGGGATTCGCGGGCACGCCCGACATCGATACCTATCTGGGCGTGTCTTCTGTATACCTGCTCATCGCGGAGGAGATGGGATTTCTTGGACTCGCCGCTTTTTTGAGTGTGCTGATCACGTTCGTGGTGCGCTTTTTACGGACATTTCCCCTCTGTTGCCGGGATTGGGAACTGGATCCTTTGCTTCTGGGCACCTGCCTGGCCGTAAGCGGTGCCATGGTGGCGGGACTTGTGGACCACTATCTCTTCAATCTCGATTTCCCCCATGCTTCCGCACTCCTTTGGCTTATGTTGGGTCTGGGCACCGTGAGTATCGAACTGGTGAGGGAAAAGTACGCGCAGGTCGAATCATAGACTGTGGCTATCTGCGTGCGTCATTTGAAGGCACAGGCTGAGCATTTGCCGTTCAGGGGTTATGCGTATTGTTGGGCAACCTCCACCAGCATCATAAAATTCTTGGCGGCTCGCTTGCCATAAATCCCCGATGAGGTCCCTCCCAGCATGTAGCCGACAGTTCCGACGCTTTCTAGCAGATTTGCTGCCATGGTCCGTATCTCCTTGGATGGACGTGTTTCCAGGACTTCCATGTCATCCAGCCCTCCCACGAGACAGACGCGGTCGCCGATGCGCCTCATGGCCTCGGCCATCTCTATATCCCCGTATGGTGGCTGTTCGATGGGATCCAGGGAATCGATCCCCAGTGCGGCGATGCGCTCGAGAAAAGCCTGCATATTGCCATGGTTGTGATAGTGGGCGATGGCATCGTGGGCGTGTATCATCTCCACCAATGGTCCGTCGTAGGGCGCGACGAGCTCGTCCCAGGCCCGGGGTCCCATGAGCTGCGTGGCGTATTCTCCGCCAACAATGCGGAAACAATCGACACCCGCCTCGCAGGCCTCCTCTACCAGGCCGTGAATCCGCTCGGCGGCTGTGGCCACGAGATCGCGTATGATGTCCGGCTCTGCCGCCCACAGGTAGCTGCAGTACTCGGTGCCCAGCATGTCGTTGGGATAGCACAGGGCGTTGGGTACTCCCATGACGACGAGACCGTCCTCTCCTATCTCCCTCCGGAGGTCCACGTATGCTTCCACGTCGGGATGGGGTGGGGTGTAGGGGATGGCGCGCAGCGCCTCGATATCCTCTTCTGTCTCGCAAAAATAGTTTGTGCAGGCCGTCGTCTCTGCCGTCGTGGTGCGGATGGAGACAAGGTCCCTGCCTGGGGTGTGGAGGACGCGTCGCTCACTGTTCCCTCGTCGCTCTATCTCCAGGGGAAAATACGCCCCACCCACCGGTCGGCATCCGAGGCCGATCTCGATCCACGGATCCGTGCGCGTGACGAGTTCTCGTCCCAGGGGACTGTGCATGGGGATGCGTCCCAGCCCCCAGGGGGAGACGGGCACACGGTCGGGCGGAATGTGGTGGATGGCAGCCAACATACGTTCTCGTGAGGTCATGTGATGGGAGTTCATGGTATGTTTTTCATCTCATCGTAAGCGTTCCCCGCATCTAGGCGTTGAATACAGGTTGATCGTCGTATAGGGAGGGGTGCAGGAGCGATGGCAAGACTTTTCCAAAAGTTTTGCTAGAGGTGGAGCGGCGTGTTTTTGCGACTTGTCTAACGAGCGAGAACCTGAACAAGATCGTAGTATCTTTCCTCGATCTGGGGTTTGCCTTCTAATACCTCGGTCAGCGGTGCAATTCTAATCTCGTCATCGACACACCCGACCATAACGCCGCTCTTGCCCTCCTGCAGCGCCTCGACGGCTGCGGCGCCGAGGCGGGTGGCCAGCAAGCGATCCTTTGCTGTGGGAGAGCCTCCGCGTTGAATATAGCCCAGGACACTCAGGCGGGCTCCGAACCCCGTCTCCTCCTTGTGTTCCTCGATATAGTCGGTGATGGCGGCGGTGTCTGGCTCCATATCCTGTGCGACGGTGATGATGCAATATCGCTTGCCGCGCACATAGGCCTCCGCCAAATGCTGCACGATCTCTTCCAAACCGAGGGGCACCTCGGGAATACAGACCATCTCTGCCCCATCGGCGAGGCCCACCATCAGGGCCATATAGCCCGTTCCCCCGACGGTCTCTACCAAAAAGGCCAGCTCGCGCGATAAGGCTGTATCTCTGATGTGGTCGATGGCTTCCAGGGCCGTGTTCAGTGCCGTATCGACCCCCAGGGCCATGGTGGTGCCCGGTATGTCGTTCTCCACGTCGGCCGGCACACCCACGGTGGGAAATCCAGCCTCCGCAAGGAAGCGCGCTCCTTCCAGGCTCTCGTCGTCCCCTATGACTACCAGGCTATCGATGTCCATCTCGTGGAGATTGCGCAATGCCTTGCGCAGTTCGGGACATCCTGCAAACGCCTCACCCTCTGACGCGCCGAGGAATGTTCCCCCCTTGTCGATGATGTGACTGACGGAACGGGATGAAAGTCGTTCAAACTCCCCGCTTCGCAGCCCGGTGTAGCCCTCCCTTATGCCCCAGGGCTCCAGATCACAGTGGATGGCCATACGCACGACAGCACGAATGCAGGCGTTGAGGGCGGGATTTCCTGCTCCTGCCGTCAAAATCCCCAGACGTCTGAGCCGGTTGTTCATGATAGCGGCGATACCTCCTTGAAAGTGGATATTTTCTCGTGATTGTGTTCTGCGCAATTGCGAGATATGCCTCTCGATGTTCAGGGGTCTGCTACTTCTCGCCATCCAGTGCGGCGATACCGGGAAGTTCCTTTCCCTCGAGGAACATGAGGGAGGCCCCACCTCCGGTGGATACGTGCGTGATGTCGTCGGCCACGCCGGCCTGTTGCACCGCCGCGGCGGAATCTCCTCCTCCGATGATGGTGGTGGCCTCCGATGCTGCCAGAGCTTTGGCCAGCTCAAAGGTTCCCTGGGCAAAGGGAGCGAGCTCGAAGACGCCCATGGGGCCATTCCAGACGACGGTCGCGGCATCTTGCACCGCCTTTGCAAAGGTTTTCCCCGTCTCTGGACCAATATCGAGGATGCGCCAGCCCGCCTCCACGTCGCCAGCGGGGATCGTTCTGCTGTTCGCATCTGCAGAGAAGGCATCGGCCACCACCATGTCCTGGGGCAGACGCAGCTTGTCGCCCGCCTGTTCCAAGAAGCGGGCCGCGGCGTCGACGCTTTCCTCCTCTACAAGAGAATCGCCCAGGGCATAGCCCTGGGCTTTGAAAAAAGTATTGGCCATCCCGCCGCCTACGAGGAGCGCCTCCACTTTATCCAAGAGGTTCTCGATCACGCCGATCTTGTCCGATACCTTGGCTCCCCCGAGGATGGTCACAAAGGGGTGTTCCGGATTCTCCACAGCGTTGCCCAGAAAGGTGATCTCCTTGTCCACGAGAAAGCCGGCCACGGCAGGGAGATGTTCAGCGACGCCCACCATGGAGGCGTGGGCGCGATGACAGGTACCAAAAGCGTCGTTCACATATACGTCGCCCAATTTGGCCAAACCTTGGGCGAACTGGGGATCATTAGCCCTCTCGCCGGGGTGGAAGCGCAGGTTTTCCAAAAGTATGACCCCGCCCGCCTCGTTGGCCTCCACCGCCGCTTCCACCTCTGGGCCCACACAGTCGTCAAGTTTGTTTACTGGCGCTTGGAGTAGTTCGCTCAGGCGCGCGGCCACCGGGTCCATGCGCAGTGATTCGTCCATCTCTCCCTGGGGACGGCCAAGGTGGGAGCAGAGGCTGAGCGCCGCGCCCTGCTCGCGCAAGTACTGGATGGTGGGCAGGGCTGCCCGAATGCGCGTGTCATCTGTGACTTCCCGGTCCTCGTTCAGTGGCACATTAAAATCGCAGCGCATGATGGCACGCTTTCCCGTCCAATCGATGTCCTTTATCGTCTTCTTGTTCATTGTATAACCTCCTTGATGAGCACGTTCGCCATGTTAGTATATTCTATGAAAGTCGGGGGCATTGTATCACAACGCTCATGCCGTGTAAAGCAGTCTGAAATAATTTTTGACAGACCTTTTCTAATATGATACGCTCTTCTCGAGATGAAAAAAATGTGTGTTCAACGTAGGCTTCCTCGCGACCGGCGTCATTTATCTGTTTGTTCGGTTTGTGCTGCCGTGAGTTGTGAGGTACTTTGGCATTTCATAGATTTTATTCCCTCGCCGCACAGTCAGAGGTGAGGGTTTTTTGTTTACCTTCCTATATTATCATTGGATTGGATCAAAAGGGGGTTTGTAACTAGCAGATGGAAAACGATGATGATCGGGAGGCAGAACAACCTCCGGATTCACGGGATGATGTGTATCGCGAGGATGTAGATAGGCCCTGGGCTCGTTCCGCCGATGAAGTACTCGAGGCGTTGGAGGTCTCTCCGGAGGAGGGACTGGATGGGGGCGAGGTGCGGCGACGGCGACGGCGCTATGGCCGGAATCGGCTCCGAGAGGCGGAGACGGAGAGCGTCTGGGAGATCTTGATTCGGCAGTTCAAGAGCCTCATCGTGGCCCTGCTGGCCGCCGCGTCGGTGCTTTCCTTTGTCTTTGGGGAGTTTGTGGAGGGCATCGCCATTGGGGTGGTGATCGTGATAAATGGGATCATCGGCTTTGTGATGGAACTCAGGGCTGTGCGTTCCATGGAGGCTCTGCAGGAGCTCGGCCGGGTGGAGGTCAAGGTCCGCCGCGAAGGACAGAGAAAAGAGATCCCGGCTCAGGATCTCGTGCCGGGCGATATCGTGGATCTCGAGGGGGGCGACATCGTGACCGCCGACCTTTGTCTCTTTGAGGCTTCTAAACTTCAGGCCAACGAGTCAGCCCTGACGGGAGAGTCCGTGCCCGTGGGCAAACAGGTCGATCCCATCGCGGAGGACGCGCCCCTGGCCGAGAGATCCAACATGGTCTTCAAGGGGACGGCGATAACGCGGGGATCGGGCAAAGGGGTGGCCGTCACCACCGGCATGGATACCGAACTGGGACACATCTCTTCCCTCGTGGCGACGGCGGAGGAGGAGATCACGCCCCTGGAAAGGCGGCTCGACGATCTCGGCCAGCGGTTGATCTGGGTCACCCTGGGCGTCACTGCATTCGTCGTCCTCTCGGGCATGTTGAGGAACGAAAAAGATCTTTTTCTGATGATGCGAGCGGGCATCGCCCTGGCGGTGGCCGGTATACCGGAGGGTCTGCCCATCGTGGCCACCATCGCGCTGGCGCGAGGCATGTGGCGCATGGCCCGGCGCAACGCGGTGGTCAACCGGCTCTC
>CAZMOW010000006.1:0-59239 GCA_964567975.1 uncultured Anaerolineales bacterium
GAGACCACGCCGGCGGCCGGGGCGACCATCACCTCGCTGGAAGCGGAGAAATCTCAACTGGCCACCAGAGTGGCCCACCACGAGTCCCGCCTGGGACGGCTGGTCTACATCCAGGGGGGCGACATCTGGGCCAGGGCGTTGCCCGACGGGGAGCCACAGCGCCTGACTACGGACGGACACAACAGCGAGCCGCGATGGTCGCCCTCTGGCCAGTGGCTGGCATTCCGCCGGGGCGATTACCACCGCGTCTGGATCATGCGAGCGGATGGCGAAATCTCCCGCCAGGCAAACCAAGGGCGCCCCGTGGGGGCCTTTGCCTGGTCACCGACGGAGGATCATCTGGCCTAGGTCGATGCTTCTAATGGTACACTGTGCGTGCAGGGCACGGACGCCGCCCTGCCGGATACGCTGGTGCAGGATGTGTGGAGCGACTCGTCGACACCCCTTCCTGAGAAAAAACGCAGCGTCGCGGAGATCGCCTGGAGCTCCGACCGTGTCCGCATCGCCTACACTTTGAGCATCCACGGCAGGCGCAGGACACCGCCCCGCCGAGTTACCAGGGGTTGTGGGTCGTTCTCGCAGGAGGCGGCGAGCCCAGGGAGCTCTACGTCAGTGGGGTGCCGCAGCGAGGGACGGTTCATCTTTGTGGCTGGACGGCGGACGGCGAGCACGTTCTGTTCTGGCAGGGCGAGACGCTCTCGGCCTCGATGCTGGCCGACGGCGTATCCCTTTACGCCCTGCCCGCGGACGGGGGCGAGCCGATACAGTTGGCCGATGCCGTTCTCTTGCACCAAGACTTTGTGTCGCCGTTCCCCGCCGGCTTCCGCGTCGCCGTCGTCGCGGGCGCTGGGCGGACGACGTGGACGATTAAACGCCTCGCGGTCGTGCAGCCTGAGAGTGAAGCGATCCCTTATCTCACCTCCAAGGACGTGGCCGCCGTCTCCCCCGCGTGGTCTCCGGATGGCACCCGGCTGGTTTAATCGGCCATGCCCGATCAGACAGATGTGGTCGGGGGCGAGGCGGCCCGCGAGGCGATGATGGCTCGCAGGCTCTGGATGATCGATGCCGATGGCGGGGAGCCTGAGCAACTGACCGACGATCCCGGGTATCGCGATGAGCGTCCCCTGTGGTCGGCCGACGGCTCGCACCTTCTTTTCGCTCGCTTTGACGCCGAGAATCGTGCCTCGCTGTGGCTTATATCCCTGGAGACTGGGGAACCGCAGCGGATGATGGACGTGATAGCCGACGAGGAGCTACAGCGCGTGGCCGTCGTCTCTCATGCCGGCCCCATAAACGTCATGCTGCGTCAGTTTCTGGGCGGGGGCGTGGTTCGCCTGCGTACCTGCTGGTTCGAACTGGATTGGGCCTCCACCAGTTGCCTGCGCTCTACACCGGAGGGAAAATGGGTGCGCTGGGTGAACGATGCACGACACATCGATGCCCTTCGCCATCGTCTGTCCTTCGACGGGGATGACGCCTCGTAGCCCTCTGTCTTTTTCAATAAAAAAAAGGGCGTCTCTCAGAGACGCCCCTTCCTGGGGCCTATATACGCGAGCCTAGATATTCCCCTGTACCATGCCTTTGATGCGCTTGGGCAGTTTGCCCCGCACGTGGATGCCGTCCTGGGTATAGTCCTCCTGCTCGATGAGGCCCTGCTTGTGCCACAGGTCCAGCAGGTTGCTCACCTTGTAGGGGATGACCAGGTCCGCGTCCTCCATCTCCTCCAACAGCATCTCCTCCAGGGTGGCCAGCAGGTCCTCGATCCCCACTCCCTGCTGTGCCGAGATGGGGATCACGTGCCTGTACTGCCTTTGTAGTTCCCCCACAGGACTATTCTGCATGGCGAGCGGATGTTTTTCATCGTCCAGCACCACTTCTGGATCGATGAGGTCGATCTTGTTCAGAGCGATGACCTTGGCTTTTTCGTAGGCGTCTATTTCTGTCAAGACCTCGTTCACGGCCTCCACTTTCTGGAGTAGATTTCGATCCTGGACGTCGACGACGTGCACGAGGATATCCGCCTCGTGAACTTCCTCCAGGGTGGCGTGAAAGGCGGCCACGAGCTGAGTGGGAAGTTTCTGGATGAATCCCACGGTGTCAGTAAACAGAATTTCCTTGCCACTGGGAAGTTCCACTTTGCGCGTGGTGGGGTCCAGGGTGGCAAAGAGCTTGTCCTCCACGAGCACATCGGCATCCGCCAGACGATTCAATAGGGTGGACTTGCCCGCGTTGGTATAGCCCACGATGGCCGCTACGGGCAGGCCTCGCAGTCGGCGGCGGCTTCTACGCAGATCGCGCTGCTTGCGCACCTCCTCGATCTCTTTCTTCAGCCGTGTCATGCGTCGTCTGATATCCCGCTGGTCGGACTCGAGCTGGGTCTCGCCGGGCCCTCGCAATCCTACGCCGCCCACAGCCTGCCTGGAGAGGTGGGTCCACCGCCGCGTGAGACGGGGCAGCCGATAGACGTACTGGGCAAGTTCGACCTGCAGGGCACCCTCTTTGGTATTGGCGTGCATGGCAAAGATGTCGAGGATGAGGGCCGTACGGTCCAGGACGTTGGTATCAAAGATCTCTTCCAGGTTGCGCAGTTGTGCCGCCGATAACTCGTTGTCAAATACGACCACATCGAACCCCAGTTCTCTCTTGAGATCCTTGATCTCTTTTGCTTTCCCCGTGCCGATATAGGTGGCGGGATTGATGCTGTGCAGGTTCTGGGATGTGCGGCCCACCACCTTCAGTCCTGCTGTGTAGGCAAGTTGCTCCAACTCGTCCAGGGATTCATCCAGGGTGAATAAGGATTGCTCTCCCCTGACCTGGACCCCGACGAGAAAGGCGTGCTCGGGGTGCTCTATGAGACCACCCTCATGCTCTCCCGCGATAGCTCTTATATGTCTGATAATCTCTCTCCTGCCTCTCTAAGGCGTTCTTCCGTCACACATAGCGAGATGCGCATATAGCCATCTCCATGCTTACCAAAGGCCGTTCCCGGTGTGATCCAGACGCCCGCCTCCTCCAACAGCGTGATGGCAAAGTCGTCACAGTTTGTATTCTCTGGAACTTTGGCCCACACATAAAGTCCGCCCTTGGGCGTCTGCGCGCTCATGCCTATGCTGGGCAGCCACTCGAGGATGATGTCACGGCGGCGCTGGTAGACCATATTGCGTTCCTCGGTCCAGCTCTGGTCACTCGTGAGGGCCACGGCCGCCGCATCCTGGATGGGCCGAAAGATCCCGGAATCGATATTGGTCTTTACCGTGGTCAGGGCGCCGATGGCCTCGGCGTTGCCCACGGCCATACCCACGCGCCAGCCGGCCATATTATACGTCTTGGAGAGCGAGTTAAACTCCACCGTCACATCTTTGGCGCCGGGAATCTCCAGGACGCTGGGTGCCTTGTAGCCGTCGAAGGTCAGATCGCAGTAGGGATTGTCGTAACAGAGGACGATATCGTGCTCCTCGGCAAAATCGACGGCCTCGCGCAAAAAGTCCTCGGTGGCCACGGCTCCCGTGGGGTTGTTAGGATAGTTGAGCCACAGGATCGTGCTCTTGGCTGCCACATCGGAGGGTATCTTTCCAAAGTCCACGAGGTAGTCGTTTTCCTCCAGTAGGGGCATGGTGTAATAGTCGCCATCGGCCAGTACGGCACCCATACGGTAGGTGGGATAGCCGGGAACGGGGGCCAAAGCCAGGTCGTCCGGATCGACAAAGGCGAGGGCCATATTGGCCAGCCCCTCCTTGGAACCTATGAGGGGACGGATCTCTGTCTCGGGGTCCACCTCGACGTTGAAGCGTTCCTTATAATAAGTTGCTATAGCCTGCCGCAGATCGGGCGTTCCATAATAGCCTGCGTAACCGTGGGTATCGGGGCGCGCGGCGGAGCGGCATAGCGCCTCGACGATGAAATCTGGGGGGGGCAGATCGGGGCTGCCGATGCCCAGGTTGATGACATCGACCCCCTTGGCCTCCTGGGCGGCGATCTTTTTTTCCACGGTGGCAAATACATAAGGTGGAAGATTATTGATGCGGTCGGCGATTTTCACGTTGCCCTCCTATTCCTGTGCTCTATGGGTCTCAAAAGAACTCCTAAGGGGCTCGCCTTCGAGCAGCGTTTCCATAACATCCCCCACACGCTGTAGACTATCTACACTGATCTTGTCTACTGTATCGTGGCCAGTGTGCCAATATGGATAATCCAGGTCTATCAAAATGGCAGCCGGTATACCTGTCGTCAAAAAGGGTGTATGATCGCCAACGACGTGGTGCTGATGCTGGGGGACAAAATGTGCCTGATACCCCAGCTCCCCTGCAATGCCCCATACCTTCTCCTGCAGCCATAACGTCGATGACCACTCATAGTATATTCGCTGATCGTCATCGCCCACCATATCTATGATGAGTGCATATTCTGGTCTGGCGTTCAAGCTTTGGGCCATGTGACGCGAGCCGACGCAGCAGGGCCATCCTTCGATATTTCCTCTGGTCTTGCCGTCGAAAAAGACCAACCAGATCTCGACCTGTTCCGTGGCCGGAGCGTCCAGCACCCGTGCAAGTTCCAGCAGTATGGCCGGGCCGCTTCCCCCATCGTTGGCTCCTATCACGGGTTGAGAGCGATCTGATGGATCCCTGTCGGCCAAGGGGCGGGTATCGAAATGGGCCCCCAAAAGGATGACGGGACCTTCTCCCCGCTTTCCCACGACATTGCGCAGGGATTCCCCTCGATACACAAACTCTTGTACCGCGATTTCCCAGCCATTGTTCTCCAACGTCTCGGCGATGTAGCGTGACGCCTGGAGATTGGCCTCGCTGCCCACCGGACGGGGGCCCAGGGCGCACAGCTTTTTCACGTGCTTGAGGGCGCGCTCGCCGTCAAAGCGCTTTTCCCCCGAACTGCACTGTATATTGAGTATAAGGAGCAGCAGTGCCAACGACACAAAGACCAGGCGCTTCATCGCCGGCCCCTCTAGTCCGTTTCTCCAAGATCTTGCATGACTATGATGTCGTCCAGTACCTTTTTCTCGGCCATAAAGTGCGCCACTTCCCGCTGCGACCTGTCGGCGCGCGCCGCATAGCGTTCCCGTTTGTTGCGAATGCGCTCCGGCAGGGGGGTCAGCAGTCCCATGTTGGGCTTCATGGGCTGAAAGCTCTCCTCTTCAGACCGCGACACGTAATTGAGCAGGGCACCAAGCATGGTCGTGCCTGGGAACACCAACTCCTCGTCACCTCGCAGAGCGCGCGCGGCATTGAGGCCAGCGACCAGACCGCTGGCCGTGGAGGCCACGTATCCCTCTGTGCCCGTTATCTGTCCCGCGAAATAGAGGTTCTCTCGCTCGCGCCAGTGCATGGTGGGTTCCAGGAACGCAGGGGCGTTGATGTACGTGTTCCTGTGCATCTGCCCGAAACGCACCCAATGGGCGTTCTCCAGGCCCGGAATGAGGGAGAAGACGCGTTCTTGCTCCGACCATTTCAGGTTTGTCTGAAAGCCCACCAGATTGTACAGGGTTCCCGCCAGGTTGTCCTGGCGAAGTTGAACGACGGCGTACGGGCGCTCGCCCGTCTCTGGGATCTCCAAACCGACCGGTCGTAGGGGGCCAAAGGCCAGGGTCTTGTGGCCGCGGGCGGCCATCTCCTCGATGGGGAGGCAGGCCTCAAAGAAATGTGGATCCTCCCGCTCAAAATCATGTAGGGCGATGGTCTCCGCGTTGACCAGCGCTTCTACAAAGCGATCGTATTCGGCCTTGGTCATGGGGCAATTGATATAGTCCGCCTCCTCTGCCTCGTAGCGGGAAGCGCGGAAGGTCTTGCTCTGATCGATGGATTCGCGGGTTACGATAGGGGCCATGGCATCGTAAAAGTAGAGATGCTCCCGACCGGTCAGCGCGGCGATCTCGTCTGCCAGCGCATCGGAGGTGAGGGGGCCGGTGGCCACGATGGTGGGCGTTTCTTTTGGAATGTGGCGCATCTCCCGACGGATCAGCTCGATGTTCGGGTGCCCCTCGATGGCCTCGGTGACCATCTGGGCAAAGGCCTCGCGCCCCACGGCCAGGGCGCCGCCGGCGGGGACGGCACATGCTGTGGCGCAGCGCAAGATGAGGGAATTGAGCCTTCGCAGCTCTCTTTTGAGCAGGCCGAGGGCTCGATCCGGGCGCTCAGAACCCAGGGAATTGCTGCATACCAGCTCGGCCAGCCACTCCGTTTGATGTGCAGGGGTGCTCGCTCGGGGGCGCATCTCGAAGAGGTGGACTCTGATTCCACGGGAGGCCGCCTGCCATGCCCCTTCGCTTCCGGCCAGTCCCCCACCGATGATGATCAATGAAGATTCGTCTCTCATGTGCCGCCGATAAAGCTCCAAACACCCTACCAAGATGATAACATAGGTATCCCCTGTGGGCAATTATGCCCACAGGGGAGTATGGCGATATTCTGGGGAGCCTTTACGCCACCTGGGTGACCAGTTCCTCGCGCGTGTCCTCGCTCACCTGCTGATAGTGGGAGAATTGCATGGTAAAGGTCCCTCTTCCCTGGGTGACGGAGCGCAGCGCCGTGGCGTAACCGAACATCTCTGCCAGGGGCACGTATGCCCTAACCCTCTGCATGCCCGTAGAACGGGGTTCGATGCCCTTTACATCTGCCGCTCGCCTGCTCAGGTCGCTGATCACATCGCCAGTGTACTCTTGAGGAGCGATGACTTCCACTTCCATGACGGGTTCCAGGAGAATGGGATTCGCGCTTTTCAGGCCATCCCGAAGGGCCATGGCTCCGGCCGTCTCAAAGGCCTGCTCCGAGGAATCGACTTCGTGGTACTTGCCGTCCACTAATGTCGCTTTGATGTCCACCACGGGTTGCTTGGCCAGGGGCCCCTCCTCCATGGCGGATATGATGCCCTTTTCCACAGCGGGAATAAAGTCCTTGGGAACGGCGCCGCCCCTTATCTCGTCTTCGAAGACGAATCCGCTGCCCGCTTCCAGGGGCTCGAGATCCACGACTACCACGGCGTACTGGCCGTGGCCGCCGGACTGCTTGATGAGTCGGCCCTCGACGCGGACGGAACGGGTGATAGTCTCCGTATAGGCGACTTTGGGGGCTCCTGTTTCCACATTCACGTTAAACTCCCGCTTTAGGCGCTCGACGATCACTTCCAGGTGGAGTTCCCCCATACCCGCCAGGATTGTCTCCCCCGTGTCCGCATCATGATGGACATAGAGGGTGGGATCCTCATCGCAGAGGCTGCGCAGGGCTTTGCCCAATTTTTTCTGATCGACGCTGGTTTTGGGATGCAACGCCAGCTTGATGACCGGCGTGGGAAAGGTGATCTGCTCCAGTAACACGGGTTGATCCGTATCACAGAGCGTGTGACCCGTTCTGGCGGATTTGAATCCCAGGATTGCGCCGATGTCGCCCGCTTTTAGCTCTTCTACCTCCTCACGCTCATCGGCGTGCATGCGAACCAGGCGGCCGACGCGCTCGCTGGTGTGTTCCATGGCGTTCAATACGGTCATCCCGCGGCGCATGACTCCAGAATAGACGCGGATAAACGAAAGTTTACCCACATAAGGATCGGTGCTGATCTTGAAAATAAGGGCGGCAAGGGATTCCTCGTCGGTGGGATCGCATACAAATGCCTCGTCATCCTCTGTATAGCCCACCATGGGGTCCACATCGAGGGGCGAGGGAAGGTAGTGCACGATCGTGTCCAACAGAGGCTGTATGCCGATGTTGTGCAATCCGGATCCGCATAATACAGGAACGGCCAGATTTTCGCAGGTGACCCTGCGCAGGGCCTCCATGATCGTCTCGTGATCCAGTGTTTCCTCTTCGAGGTAGGCCCAGGCGAAATCGTCGTCCACGTCGGCGATGGCCTCGAGCATCTTGTCCCGCTTCTCTTCTGCTTCGGCCCGCATTCCTTCCGGGATGTCCTGGATCGTCGGCTCCAGGCTCGCATCCTCGAACAGGAGCGCTTTCATGGTGATGAGGTCTACGACCCCGCGAAAATCGTTCTCCCGCCCTATGGGGATCTGCATCACCACGGGATGGGCCTTGAGCCGTTCGCGTATCATCTCCGCGGTGCGGTCGAGATCGGCGCCGGGCCGATCCATCTTGTTCACAAAAGCGATACGCGGCACATCATAGCCGTTGGCCTGACGCCACACCGTCTCCGACTGGGGCTCGACGCCGGCCACGCCGTCAAAGACGACCACGCCGCCGTCCAGAACGCGCAGTGCGCGCTGCACCTCGGCGGTAAAGTCGATATGCCCGGGCGTGTCGATGAGGTTGACCTGATACCCCTGCCATGTGCACGTGATGGCTGCCGATTGAATGGTGATGCCCCGATCACGCTCCTGGGGCATGAAATCGGTGACGGTACTGCCCTCGTCGACGCTTCCCACCCGGTGCGTCAATCCTGTGTAAAACAGGATTCGCTCCGTGATGGTCGTTTTCCCCGCGTCTATATGTGCTATGATGCCGATATTTCTCAGTTGTCGTAGTCTTCCGTTACTCATTTTTATACCCGTATACTCCGTCAAGATGATCAGTGACGTCTGCGCATCGCGCTCCAATAAAAGACTCTTTCGGATGCGATTGACAGACAACAAAAGACGGTTCTGTCCAGGCATCCTGTCTTTGATGCGGACAAGCATGTCAAGACGAAACCGTCTGCTTGTGCAACTCTACAGTTCCAAACACATATTACAATGCTAACATATATTGCTCTCCTTGTCAAAAAGACGCAGTCTCTTATAATTTCTCCTGTGAGAGGGCACTGCTCTGGGCGTTGATCGTGTGACTTCCATCACATCGTGGGTACTTTTGTTCTGATACAATGTGCCTATAAACTGCTAGAGAAAGGAGCCCGGTGATGCAAGTGCGAGAGATTTCTGATCGCATTAGTTGGTTGGGGGCTGTGGATTGGGGTCGGCGTCTTTTTGACTCTCTCATCCCGCTGCCCGATGGTACGAGTTATAATGCCTATCTCGTTCGTGGTAGCGAAAAGGTGGCCCTGCTCGATACCGTCGAGCCCCGCATGGCGCATGTGTTGCTATCCCAACTTGAGGGGATACAAGAGGTTGATTATCTCGTCTCCCACCATGCCGAGCAGGATCATTCGGGGCTCATCCCAAAAGTTCTTGAGATGTATCCTGAGGCCACGCTTGTGGCCTCTCCCAAAGGAAAGGGACTTCTTATTAGTCATCTGGGAATCGCTGAGGATCGCTTTCTCACTGTGGAGGACGAAGAAGAGATCTCCCTTGGCGATAGAACGTTGCGTTTTATCCATACGCCGTGGGTACACTGGCCCGAGACGATGGTGACCTATGTGCCAGAGGAGCGCATGCTTTTTTCCTGCGACTTTTTTGGCTCCCATCTGGCCACCTCCGATCTCTATGTTGAGGATGAGGGCCGGGTTTACGAGGCTGCCAAGCGCTACTATGCGGAGATCATGATGCCTTTTCGCCGCGTCATCAGGAGGAACCTGGAAAAGCTGGAAGATTACGCTGTTGACGTCATCGCGCCAAGCCATGGCCCCCTTTATGATCAGCCCTCGTTCATCATCGATGCCTATGGGGATTGGGTGTCGGACGAGCCAAAAAACGAGGTCGTTCTGCCCTATATCTCCATGCACGGCAGCACGCGTAAGATGGTGGAGTATCTGGTCAGCAGCCTGGTGGGAAAAGGGATCACCGTCCATCAGTTCGATCTTTCCGTGACCGATATCGGCAAGCTGGCCATCACCCTGGTGGACGCCGCGACTATCGTCATAGGGACCCCTACGGTCCATCGTGGTCCTCATCCCAATGTGCTGTATGCCGCCTATCTGGCCAACGCACTCCGGCCCAAGGCCGCGTTCGCTTCCGTCATCGGTTCCTATGGTTGGGGGACTCGGGCGGTGGATCAGATCGCTCGTCAGATCGGCGATCTGAAGGTGGAGATTCTCGATCCCGTCCTCTGCGAGGGGTTGCCGGACGAGGATACCTATGCGGCCCTGGACACTCTGGCCCTTACCATCGCCGAGCAGCATCGTGAGCGGGGGCTGGCTTGATAATTTTCCGATTGCATGATTTGGCGTGTCGAGTGTTCCTACGCTTTGGCTGAATTTGGCGGCTCGGACAGGGGTGATAGTATAGGGCGCTGTGGGATCTACCGCGTTACAGCTTTCACCCCTCATCTCATGGCCTTTTGTGTCTTGGGTTGGCCCGCTGGCAGACCGTCCGCCCTAACAATCATCGCCGTTCCCTTTGTACACAGCCCCAAGAACGCGTAAGATAGAGTAGCAGGCCGAGGTAGGCTCCATCCCGGGATGCTGTGGCCGCTTCTGGTTCGCCAAGAGTAGAGTAAAGGCAATATCGAAAGGAGAGCGTTTATGGATACGCGCGTCGTTTATCTGGATGTAGGGGAGATCATCCTGGATACGGTGACCCTCCCCGAACTGGGACCCAATGACGTCCTGGTGAAGGTGCATCAGGCGTCAGTGTGTGGCTCGGAGAGATATTTTTATCGGGGCATCACCGTAAGACCTGAGGATGAAGCCCGGGGACGTCCGGACGAGCAGGGCGAGTTGCAGCACGCCTATCCAATGGGCCCCCTGGGCCACGAAGGGGGAGGCACCATCGTGGAGGTCGGTTCAGCTGTGGAAGAATATCTGGGGGGTGGCGAGGTATCTGTGGGGGATCGTGTGGGCAGCCTCATCTTTCCCACCTATACCGACTATTGGGTCACAGATATCAGCAACGTGCAGCCCATTCCAGAGGGAGTATCTTTTGGGGTGGGATGTCTCTATGAGGCCCTGGCCTGTGCGGCTTGGGCGGCGCGTCGTATAGATATCAAGCTCGGCGACACGGTGGCCGTGAACGGGGCTGGTTTTGCGGGCAACGTCCTTTTGCAGGGAGCCATCAAATCCGGTGCCTCCACGGTCATCGCCGTGGACGTGGTCGACAAGAAACTGCAGGTGGCCAAAGAGTTGGGGGTCGATATCATCATCAACGCGCAGGAAGAGGATCCCGTGGCGCGCGTGAACGAGCTGACCGATGACGAGGGGGTGGACGTGGCTGTGGATGCCGTGGGCGGCACGGGCGTCGGCATCGTGCAGGCCCTGGGCATGCTGGCCCACAATGGCGTCCTCGCCCTGTACGGGGACAACTATGCGCCCATCGAGAAGTTCTGCTTCCATCGCTTCCACGAGGATGGGCTAAAGGTGCAAAATCTCAATGCCATGCACTATACCAAGCTGCAGGCGGTGGAGAACGCCCGGGAGGCGTACCGCGCCGTGCAAAGGGGCGTTTTTGACATAGACGCCATACTGGAAAACTCGGATCGCTATGCACTCGACGAGATCGCCGACGTCTTTGCCCAAGAGGCCGAGTCCCTGGGATCGCAGCGATCGTTGAAGACCTTGATCATCCCCTGATCCTTTGGGGAACATCCTCTGGAATGTTCTCTGTTCGGCTTGCAGCAGGCGGGGAAGGGGCGGTAGAAGAGAAACGGGCTGACGTCATCTGCGCCAGCCCGTCGTCACTGAGGGACAGGGATTCGAACCCCGATTTACTGATTCAGAGTCAGCCGTCCTACCATTAGACGATCCCTCATCACAGCTCACAATTTTAGCATATTTTGCTTCCTTGCGCAAAAATAGTTTTTGCTCCTCCGAAGGGGCGTGTGCTATTCAAGATCCAGCCGTGAGGGTGAACGGGGAAGGATTATTATATATGTCGTGGACCGGCAAGGCGCTCTCTGGTATATGCTTTGCTGCTTTTCGGGACAGTCAGTTTTGACAGGTGAGATGTGAGAGATAAACTGTTATCTGCTTTGGGTTATCATTCGTGATAGCCAGGTGATCGAAACGTCGCGGGATCGTGGGTGTTATAGCCAGGGAGAGGTAGCAACGTTCACATGGAATGGGACGAGAAAGCGTGTATCGAGGCGGCAAAGGAGGATCCGCGTGCCTTTGACAAGATATACGAGCACTATGTGGATCGCATATATGCTTATCTCTATCGTCGTGTCGGCAACGTGCGCGACGCCGAGGATCTCACGTCCAGGACGTTCTATCGGGCTCTGTCCCATTTGCCGGATTATGAGGACAGGGGATTTCCTTTTTCCGCCTGGCTCTATCGTATCGCGCATAATCTGATGGCGAACTGGCATCGGGATAATAGCCGCAAATCTGTCGTATCCCTTGATGCGACGGTATTGCGTAATGTGGTGGAGCCACAGCCAGAGAGCGCGGCGGAACTGGAATACGATGTGCGCCTCCTACGCGACGTCATTCGCACCCTCGATTCCGCTCGTCAGGAGCTCTTGGTACTCAAGTTCACCGAGGGGCTGACGAACAGAGAGATTGGCACGATCATGGGGCGAAGCGAAGGGGCCATCAAGTCGCTCTATCATCGCACACTTGTGGAACTGCGCGAAAAGGTGGCAGAGAAAGGTCTGGGTGTAGAGTGAATTTGAGAGCAAAGACCTGGCGAATGCTATATGCTATACGTGATTGTCTGGCTTATGTGCTGGAAGCGTTGGGTTTGTGGTCTCACGACGTGAATGAGGTGGACGAGTTGGAAAGCACCATGGAGGTGGCCCTGCCGCCCGTTAGCCCCTCCGATCGTTTTCGGGAGAGATTGCGCGGTGATCTCAGCCTGGCGGCACAGCGCCGGGTGTCCGGACTTGTGCTCGAGTATCCTCGGCCACTTCGGGAGGCCATCCTCTTGGGTCTCTCGGCTAGTGTCCTGACCATCCTATTGACGGTCGTCGTGGTGATCTTTTATACTCGTCTGGTGACCTCTGAGGACTGATCAGCCCTGAGGCTATGAAAAAAGAGCCCCTTTTTTAGAAAAGGGGCTCTTTTTTCATAGCTGGCATCACACACGATGGCACGCCACCCAATGTCCGTCTTCCACCTTGTGCCATGTGGGGCTGACGGCTTCACACTTTTCGGTGCTGTACTGACAGCGGTTGCAAAAGTTGCAGCCCTGCGGGGGATTCGCGGGGCTTGGCACGTCCCCTTGCAGTATGATTCGCTCTCGCTCATCCTCCACCTCGGGATCCGGAATGGGCACGGCGGATAGGAGTGCCTGGGTGTAGGGATGGAGGGGGTTTTCGTACAGTTCGTCGCGCGTCGTCAGTTCTGCGAGCTTGCCCAAATACATCACGGCGATGCGATCGCTGATATGCCGCACCACGGACAGGTCATGGGCGATAAACAGGTAAGTGAGGCCAAACTCGTCCTGGAGTTCCTCCAACAGGTTAATGATCTGTGCCTGTATGGAGACGTCCAGAGCAGATACCGGTTCGTCGCACACGATGAAATCGGGCTGGACGGCCAGGGCACGCGCCACACCGATGCGCTGACGCTGTCCGCCAGAGAACTCGTGGGGATAGCGGTTGATGAAATAGGGATTCAATCCCACCGTCTCCAACAGTTCTTGCACGCGTTCACGGCGCTTATTCGGACGCAGGATATTGTGCACCTGTAAAGGTTCCCCGACAATGTTGCCCACCGTCATGCGCGGATTAAGGGAGGCATAGGGATCCTGAAAGATCATCTGCATGCGGCTGCGCATGAGTCGCAGTCGCTCGCCGCGCATCTCTGTCAACTCCTGCCCTTCAAATTGTACTTTGCCCTCTGTGGGGCGGTATAGTTGCAGGATGGCGCGTCCCGTCGTCGATTTTCCGCAGCCGCTCTCTCCTACCAAGCCAAGGGTCTCGCCCTTGCGTATACCAAAAGTCAGGCCGTCGACGGCCTTGATATCTCCTATATGGCGTTGAAATATGATGCCCCTGGTGATGGGGAACCACATCTTGAGATTTTCAACCTGCAACAGTACGTCGTTATTTGTGGCCATATTCTATGCCCCCTTTTTCCTGCGTGACGTCGACCCAACATGCTATCTCATGCCCATCTGGGCCGATGGGTTCGAGTCGAGGATTCTGCTCCAAGCATTTGGGTATTCTATATCTGCACCGCGCATAAAAGGGACACCCCGGCGGCAAACTGACGAGGTCGGGGGGCAATCCCTCGATGGGAGTCAATTTTCGGTCCTCCTGTTCATCCAATCGCGGAAGCGAGCCCAACAGGCCCATAGAGTAGGGATGGCGGGGATTGCTGTAGAACTCGTGTACTTTTGCCCGCTCTACCAAATAGCCCGCATACATCACCTGCACGCGATCCACGAGCCCCGCCACGATGCCCAGATCGTGGGTGATCCAGATGATGGCCATTCCCAGCTCTTCCTGCAGCTCTTTGATGAGGTCTATGATCTGGGCCTGAATGGTGACGTCCAGGGCTGTGGTGGGTTCGTCGGCGATCAGCAGGCGGGGATCGCAGGAGAGAGCCATGGCAATCATCACACGCTGGCGCATGCCCCCCGAGAATTGATGGGGATAGTCGTCGATCCGATCTCGGGCCTCTGGAATGTGTACCATTCCCATCAGCTCGATGCTGCGCTCCCGGGCCTCCTGTTTATTCATGCCCATGTGTAGTTCCAGGGCCTCGCTTATCTGCCGTCCGATAGTCAACACGGGGTTCAAAGACGTCATGGGATCCTGAAAGATCATGGCGATGTCGTTGCCCCGCACGCGGCGGATCTGCTCTTTGCTGAGTTGGAGCAGGTCCCTTCCCTCAAACAGCACCTCGCCGTCCACGATGCGACCAGGGGGCTCGGGAATGAGCCGCATCATCGAAAGCACGCTGACGCTTTTGCCACAGCCGCTCTCGCCCACCACGCCCAGTGTTTCGCCCGCATCCAGCGTAAAGCTGACGCCGTTGACCGCCTGGACGATCCCGTCCTGGGTGACGAACTCGGTACGTAGGTCTTTGACTTGTAATAGAGGTTCCATAGCAGTACTTCCTCCGAAAAAAGTTCTCTTACTACTCCGCGATACGGATGTCCTTCAGCCAAGGGCGCAGTCCTGCGCCAGCGGTAAAACCCCTGACATAAGGTTTCACTAAATGGTAGTTCACACCATGATTCAAAGGTATTATTGGTGCTTCGCGCACGATGATACGTTCCGCCTCTTGATAGAGCTCCCAGCGTGCCGTCGCCTCGTCTTCCACCCGCGCCGCCTCCAGCAGTTCGTCCACGCGCTGATTGTGGTATCCTGTGTGATTTTGAGAACTTTTGCTGTGAAAAAGAATGTCCAAAAAGTTCTGGGGATCCGGGTAATCGGCGATCCACCCGGAGGAAAACATCTGATATCGCCGAACGCTCAGGTCGTCCAAAAAGTGCGGCCAATCCACCTGATGCACCATGATGTCCAATCCCAGACTTTCTGAGATCATGTGGCGGACTGCCCGGGTTGTGTCGGGCATATGTCCGCTGGTGCCGCTGATGGTCAGCACGATCTCGGGCATTTCCTCCTCTGTGCCATAGCGAGAGCGCGCCAGGTTCTCGCGTGCTGCCTGGGGGTCATGATCCAATCCCCTCAAGGATGCATCGCAGGCGGGCATGGCGGGGGGCAGGATGCCCTCGGCCGGCGTCCCCGTCCCCCTCAGCACGAGTTCGGCGAGCTTTTCCTTATCGATGGCCTGGGCAAAGGCCTGGCGCACATTGACGTCGTCGAATGGTCGCTTTGTCACATTCAGGCCCAGGTACTGCAGACTCAATTCCGCGCTCTGCACAAGCTCGTCATGCAGGGGGTTGTATGGGTCTGATACGCGTTCGACCTCAGAGGGAGGCACGGTCACGATGTCCAGCGTATCGTTCTCGTACATGGTGATGGGCATCCCACCACCCATCACGTATTCCACCCTCTTTAGGGCCGGCCTTTGACCGTAATAATTCTCATTGCGCGAGAGAACGATCCTTTCTTCATCATGACGTTCCAGTACAAAGGGACCACTTCCGTTGGGAGCCTGTAGCCAGGCCGTGCCTTCCTGTGTTATCTGCTCTTCATCCACCACAAAGGCGGCGGGATAGGCAAGTTTGGCCAAAAAGTAGGCCTTGGGAGCATCTATTTCGATCTGTAGGGTATGGGAATCCACAATCTCCAGGCCCGCGATCCGTTCCGCCCCTCCGCTCATAAAAGCCTTTGCTCCCACGATATCTCCTAGATAGGCTTCTGCCACTGGAGATGCCAGCCGGGGATTGCAGGCCCGCTCCATGGAATAGACGATATCCTGCGCCGTGATGGGCCTACCGTCGGCGAACTGGGCCTCCTCCTCCAGGTAAAAGGTATAAGTCGTCCTCTCGGCGTCCAGTTCCCACTTCCTGGCCAGATCGGGCACGATTTCTTGTTCCTGGTTCAAAGCCACCAAGCCGCTATAAAGATGAACCACATACTCCGCAGACGTGCTGTCCTGCACCATAGCAGGATCCAACGTCGGTGGCTGCCCGCCAAAGATGCGGAGCGTTCCCCCCGCGTCTGCCTGTCGTACGTCGCCCAGTGGAACTACCTGAGAGCTTGCGGGCCTTTCCTTGGACCAAAAGCCCTTGTAGGCCAGATACCCCGTGGAGGCGCATGCTACGCTGAGCACACACAAAGAGAGTAATATCGAGCCTATGCCGACCATCCAGGTGCGCTTGGACTTATCCATGCCTATATCTTGCCGCCACGCCTATTGCGTCCCCCGCATCCTTGGATCCAGCGCGTCGCGTAGCCCGTCCCCCAAAAAGTTGAAAGCGAACATGGTAAGGGACAGGATGATGGCGGGAAAAAGTACCTGGTTGGGATAAGAGCGGATGGCTCTGGCCCCTTCAGAGATCATGCTCCCCCAGCTCGGTGTGGGGGGATCGACGCCCAGGCCGATGAAACTCAGGAATACCTCGGTATTGATGTAACTGGGGATATTCAATGTCACACTGACCAGGATGGGGCCGATGATGTTGGGCAGGATGTGCCGCACGATGATGCGCAGATCGCTGGAACCGATCATGCGGGAGGCCTCGATGAACTCTTTTTCTTTCAGAGAAAGGATCTGCCCTCGGGCCAGGCGGGCGGTGCCCATCCAGGCCGTGATTCCGATGCCCATAAAGATGAAAAAGATGCCGCCCCCTTGTAAACCAAAGAGCCTGTCGACGGCGTTGTTGATCTGATTGAACGTGTAAGAGGCCGTTCCCGGTTCTGGAGTCCCGCCAAAAGTGGTCTTGAAAAAGGCCATGAGCAGGATGATGAACAACATGGTAGGAAAGGCATAGACGATCTCCACAATACGCATCATGATGTCGTCCACTTTTCCGCCATAGTATCCCGATATGCAGCCGTACACGAGGCCGATGATCAAGGCTGTCATGGCCCCGATGAATCCCACGGGCAGGGACACGCGGATACCATAGATGATGCGACTCAGAAGGTCACGCCCCAAATAGTCAGCGCCCAGCAGGAATTTATCTCCTATGGTGGAGTAATCCTCCATGTTCCCCGGCATCACCTTTGTCAGCCACAGGGGAACTGTATAGTTCTCGTCGGAATCTCCCCTTGCATAATGGTAGGGGGCGATGACGTCGGCGAATATGCCCAGAAATATCAATAGGAGGACGAGGATGCCCCCGATGATGGCCGCCCTATTTCTGAGCAGGCGCTCGAAAGCGTCCTGCCATAGGTTTGTTACCCTGTGTTGCGATTCGCTGCCCGTATCAGTAAGACGGCGAGCGGCTTGCCTTTGTCTGCTCATAAACGGAAATCCTTTCTAGTCGTAATGGATCCGCGGATCCAGGAAAGCGTATACGATGTCGACGACGAGGGTCGATACGGTCAAAAAGAGGGCGTACATGAGTACCGTTCCCATCACGACGGGATAGTCTCGGTTACTGATGCTGGTGATGAAATATTTGCCCATGCCGGGGATGGCAAAGATCTGTTCCACAACAAAGCTGCCTGTGACGATGGCGGCGAACATGGGCCCCAGGACGGTGGCCACCGGTATGAAAGCGTTCTTTAGGGCGTGGCGTACGATCACGATCTTTTCGCTCAAGCCTTTGGCGCGCGCAGTGCGTATATAGTCCTCCCGTGTGACCTGCAGCATGCTGGCCCGCGTCAGGCGGGCGATGATGGCCGACGAGCCCAGCCCCAGGGTCACGGCGGGCATGATCATCTGATTCAGCCTTCCCCATCCAGCCACGGGAAACCAGCCCAATGTCAACGCAAAGATCAGGATGAGCAGGGGACCTAACACCACAGAGGGCACCGACACCCCAAAGATGGCCACCGTCATGCTTGCATAGTCCCATATAGAGTTCTGTTTCAACGCGGCCACCACGCCCAGGGGCACGCCCAGGCCCACAGCGATCAACATGGCCACCAGCCCCAGTTTCAAAGAGACCGGAAGATGATCGCTGAAAATGTCGTTCACTGTGCGGCTGCGCGAAGAGTAGGAGGGCCCAAAATCCCACTGAAGAACACCGGCAAATTCGCCCTGTGGGTTGCGGGTGAACCCCATATAGTCGGTGTACTGTTTCCACAGGGGCTGATCGATGCCATAGTGTTTATTCAGGTTGGCCCTGATCTCGGCTGGCAAAGGCTTCTCGCGGTCAAAAGGTCCGCCCGGAACGGCGTGTACCAACGAAAAAGTGACAACGGAGATAAAGAGGAACACGGGGATTAACCATAGCAGGCGCCGAGCGATATATCGTCCCATCTTTTTCTGTTATCCGTCCTCCCTGTAGAGTATAGAATTTAGGATCTGTTCAACGAGAGCATACTAACGCCAACAGTAAATTATAACATATATCACGCTATATACATAAAAGTGCCACATGGCCATTGGGGCCATGTGGCACATATCCTAGCGATGGTGGGAGCCTATTCCTTCTCGATGGTCCACTGCTCCCAGTGCTCGCCGCCCAGGGGCGCATACGTGCGGTTCACGTACGGCTTGGTGCAGACGACGCGCGTATAGTAGTAGATGGGGATGATCACGGCCTCATCGGCGCACAGGATCTTTTCCGCCTCAAAGTAGAGCTCCTCACGCTTTTCAGGATCGGGCTCTTGCGCCGCTTGCTCTGTCAGTCTCATGAACTCCTGAGCCGATTCTGACTCGGGATCCCACTGGGGACTGTTGGAGCCCTTTGTAGGATGAAAATTCTCCATAACCCAGTTGTTCTCGTCTGGATAGTCAGCACACCAACCCAGGCGGTAGATCTGCGGTGCGTCCTCGGTCACGGTTTGCAGGTAAACCTTCCACTCCTGGTTGGCCAGTTTCACCTCTACGCCCAGGTTCTCTTTCCAGGTCTGCTGAGCGAACTCGGCGATCTTTTGGTGTCCCTCGCTGGTATTGAACATCAGGGTGATATCGGGCAGGCCCTCGCCGTCCGGATATCCCGCCTCTGCCAACAGTTCTTTCGCCCTGTCGGGATCGAAGGTGATACCGGGAAAGTCCGGATTCTCCGCTGGGGTACCAAAGATACCGGGGCAGGCAAAGGTCTGGGCCGGTTTCTGGTCACCCTTGGTCACGGTGTCGATCAGTTTCTGCCGATCAAAGGCGTAGGAGAAGGCCTGTCGCAGCTTCGGATTGTCGGCAAAGGGCTCTTTACTCACGTTAAAGCCATAGTAGTAGGTGCAGAGTTCTGGTGCGATGTCGAGCTCCTCGGATAGTTCGGGATCCGCCTTGACGCGATCCATATCCTCCAGAGGCGGTGACGCAACGTCCAGTTCCCCGTTCTCGTACATGGCAAAGGCCGTAGAGTCCTCTGTGACCATGACGCAGTTGACCTTGGCAATCTGCACATCATCCGCGGCATAGTAGTGGGGGTTCTTGACAAAGACCATATTGTCCTCGTGCTCCCACGTGTCGAGGCAGTACGGGCCATTGGTCACAATGTTCTCAGCTTCCGTCCACGTGTCTCCATGTTCCTCGATGGTGTCCTGAGGTACGGGACGGTTGATCCACATGCCGGCGATGGCGGGAAAGTAGCCCGCGGGTCGTTCCAACGTGAACTGGACGGTATAGTCGTCCAGGGCCTCGACGCCGATGGTGTCCAGGTCCGTGCTCTCGCCGGTGTTTACGGCCTCGGCGTTCTTGATGATATAGTCGACATAGGCATAGTCGGATGCCGTCTCGGGATTGATCGTTCGCTTCACGGCATCTTCCACGTCGTGGGCCGTGACCTTGTCCAGTTCTTCTGCCTTGCCGCTCTCGGGATCATAGTCCACCCAGTGGACGTCATCCCGCAGATTGAACGTCCAGACGAGGCCATCGTCGGATACGTCCCAATCTGTGGCCAGTTCGGGCACGACCTCCATGGTCTCGTCGTCAAAGTCCGTCAACCCCAAAAAGAGCGCCTGATCCACCTGTACCGACGTGGTGTCCGTGGCCAGGGCGGGGTCCAGTGTGGGGGGTTCGGTGCCCAGGTTCCAGTTGAGTTCAGGCCCCTCGGCCTTTCCCCCAGCGCACCCGCTCAGAACCGCCGATAAAGCCATAAAGACGGCCAGCAGGACGAGAACTACTTTCTTACTTGCCATTTTTCCCTCCTCAGAGAGTGTCGTAAAATGAGATATTTCTATCCATCCCCGCATGATCGCCTGGCGTCGTTTCTCATTCTTTTCTGGAGAGACGACCCCTCAACAGGGATAGAGTTGAGCCCATAACATATCATTTTTCGTCTTTGTACCCAATTCCACAATTATACTACCAATTATGTTCAAATCCAAATGTGCCTTCCGATGCGAATTCAGTACGGGATGACGAGCCTTTGTCCCACATCGATCGCGTTAGGATTCCGCAGTCCGTTAGCGCGTACCAGGGTGTCCACACTCATGCCGTACCGCCTGGCGATGGTGTAGACGCTCTGCCCCGGGGCCACGACGTGAACGCGGACGGGAGGTGCCGTCCCCACCGTGATACTGAGCTTGATTCCCGGGGATAGATCGTTTGGATCCCCTATATGGGGATTCTCTGCCATGATGTCGGACAGTGTGGTACGGTACGTGCGGGCGAGTTGGGCCAGGCTCTCCCCCTGCCTCACTATATGCTCGACGGTGTAGGGGGTAGGGGTCCCCGATGGTTTGTGCCCTACCGGGATCACAAGTTCTTGGTTTACATGAATGGCATTCGAGTAGGATAGATCGTTCTTGTCCATGATGGCCAGTACAGTGGTATCGTATCTCTTGGCGATGCTGTAAAGGGTCTCGCCCGTTTTCACCACGTGTACGATATTCCCGCTGGGATGTGGGGGCGATTGAGGAGAGGGTGGCGTCGGCCCTATGGTGGGGACATCGACCGTGGTGGTGGGCGTGGGGAGGGAGAGTATAGTGCTCGGTGTGGGCTCGGCGGCAGAGAGTGAGGCAGAGGGCTGGCTGCTGTCACCCTCGGCGGTGATTTCCTGTTCCGGCTCGAGCATTTCGGGCACCGTGACCGTGCGGGGCGGTTTGGCTCGCCTGCAGCCAAGGATCAGGACCACGAGGACGAGGATTGGGCCGGTCCTTGTCAGGAACCCGAACGAGTGCCTGGACCCGTTTCCCTTTTCCCGCTGCAGATGCCGCCTCGTGGACATTGCGGTGTTTCCGCTCTCCTCTGTGCATGGTCAACCGCTTCCCATCCTATCACGGCTGCTTGATGTCGTCAAGGGTTGGTCAGGCTTTTTCTTCCGTTCTGCCCGTCTCTCGTCAGCTTACACTTGCCGTGATCAGGCATTTTATCGTCTGATTTTTGCGCCGCGAGGGTATTATCCCTCTGATGCCGCCATTTCGGCGGCGTTCCCTGCATCCTCTGCGGTATCCTCGCCCCGACATCGTTCCAGAGATATCTCTCCAAAGGTTTTTTCTTGGGATACCCGAATCTTATGCTGTTTTATCAGCTCTAGCATGGCCAGGAATGTGACGATGATCTCCATGCGGGAGTGCGCCTCGCCCATGAGTTCGCTGAATCTCACCCTCTCCTGGCCGCGCACATTGGTCAGGATGCGCTGGATGCAATCGTCTATGTGCACCTCCAGGCGAGAGACCACCTCCTCCACGGGGGAGCGGGGCGGGTTTCTCTCCAGGATCTCCTCCAGGGCCTGCAGCAGATCGGCGATATCGCCCTGGCCAGGCTTTACCCGCTGTTCGATTTCGGGGGCAGGGGCGAGCCGCACATAACTTCTCTGGCCCCTCTCCTCGATCTCGCCCAGCCGGCGGGCCATCTCTTTGAAGCGCTTGTAGGCCTGCAGCCTGCTGACGAGATCGCTCTCCCAGTCTTTTTCCTCGTCTTCCTTTTCCTCGGGTTGGGGCAGGAGGACCCTTGACTTGATCACCAAAAGCTCGGCGGCCACCACGAGGAAATCTGCCAGATCGTCCGTCTCCACGTGTTGAATCTCTTCCAGATGGGCCAGATATTGATCCGCCACGGTGGCCAAAGAGATGGTGGTGATATCCAGCTCCTCTGCCTCGATGAGGCGAAGCAGAAGCTCCAGAGGGCCTCTGAAGATGTCGAGTGCTACGGTGTATGAAGACATGCCACCTCCTGATATGGGATAGGATACCTGGAAAGTGTCCTTTTGTCCACGTGGCAAACTCTTTGTGCTGTGCCGATGGGCGTATGGCTAAGGGAGTATCCATCCAACTTGACGTCAGGGATGGAAAGGCACACAATATCCTTTGTATTCGCAGATACACCAGTTGGAGGACCCAGCATGGGGAGGTCTGTTGTGGATGATATCTCGGATGCTAAATCGGAGTGGGAAAAGCGTGTCCTGAGCCCCCTTTTGGGGCGCTATCCGGAACGGCGCATTCCGCCGCGATCGAATGGGGAGCCGGTAAAGCGTCTGTATACGCCGTGTGACGTGGAGGGGGACTATTTGGGGGACCTCGGATTCCCCGGCGAGTATCCCTTTGCGCGGGGGGTGTATCCCACCATGTATCGAGGGCGTCTCTGGACCATGCGTCAGTATGCCGGGTACGCCACGGCGCGGGAATCCAATCGCCGCTACAAATATCTGCTGGAACAGGGACAGACGGGCCTCTCGGTGGCCTTTGATCTACCCACACAGATCGGGTACGACGCCGACCATCCCCTGGCCAGCGGTGAGGTGGGCAAGGTTGGTGTCTCTGTCTGTTCCCTGGAGGATATGGAGATCCTCTTTCAGGATATTCCCCTGGATGAGGTGAGTACCTCCATGACCATCAACGCGCCCGCGGCCGTGCTGCTGGCCATGTACATCGCCGTGGCGGACGCGCAGGAGGTGGAGCGTCGGGCCCTGCGGGGCACCATTCAGAATGATATCCTCAAAGAGTATGTTGCGCGGGGCACGTACATCTATCCGCCCCAACCCTCTATGCGGCTCACCACCGACACCATCAACTTCTGTACGGAGGAACTCCCTCGCTGGAACCCCATCAGCGTCAGCGGCTACCACATGCGCGAGGCCGGCTGCACCGCTACACAGGAAGTGGCCTTTACCCTGGCCAATGCCATCGCCTATGTGGAGGCGGCGCTGGCGACGGGCCAGGATATCGATGCTTTTGCTGGGCGCCTCTCCTTCTTTTTCGCCGCACACAACAACCTCCTGGAGGAGGTGGCCAAGTTCCGGGCGGCGCGGCGTCTGTGGGCGCGGCTCGTGATGGAGCGTTTCGGCGCTGAGGATCCCCAGTCGGCGCGTCTCAGGTTCCATACGCAGACCTCGGGCGTGACTCTCACGGCCCAGCAGCCGGAGAACAATGTGATTCGCGTCGCTCTTCAGGCTCTGGCGGCGGTGCTGGGAGGCACTCAGAGTTTGCACACCAACTCGCGGGACGAGGCCTTGGGGCTGCCCACGGAAGAGTCAGTGCAGATCGCGCTACGTACACAGCAGATCATCGCCCACGAGAGTGGTGTGGCCGATACCATCGATCCTCTGGCAGGCAGTTACTATGTGGAGCACCTCACCGAGTCCATCGAAGAGGAAGCCGAAGAATATATCGCCCGCATCGAACATATGGGAGGGGCGCCCGCCGCCATCGACGTGGGGTATGTGCAACAAGAGATTCAGGAGAGCGCCTATGAGCAACAGCGGGCCATCGAGGCAGGAGAGCGCGTTGTGGTGGGGGTCAATCGCTTCAAAGAGGAGCAAGAGGTGGCCCTTGACCGTCTGACTGTGGATCCCGAGATGGAGCGTCACCGGCGCCAGCGCGTGCAGAGGTTGAGGGAGCGTCGTGACGGTGCCGCCGTTCAGAAGACGCTAAAGGCTTTAAAGGGAGCGGCCGAGGGGGACGACAATCTTTTTCCCGCCATCCTTGACGCCGTCAAAGTCTATGCCACCCTGGGAGAGATCTGCGATACCCTGCGGGACGTCTTTGGAGAATACGAGCAGGTTACTACAATCTAGGGATGGAGAGGTATGACAACACGCATCGATCACGTGGGCATAGCAGTGGAGAGCATTTGTGAGGCCGCTCGTCTATACACAGAGGGGCTGGGCATTGCGCTTCAGCATGTGGAGGTGGTGGAGGATCAGGGTGTTCGGGTGGGGTTTCTCCCCCTGGAGTCGTGCAAGATCGAATTGCTGGAAGCTCTGGATGACGATGGCCCTGTGGCCAGATTTCTGGCCAGGCGGGGCGAGGGGATACACCATCTCTGCGTGCAGGTGGCCGATATCGAGGCCGTCATGCAGCGCCTGCGAGAGCAGGGTGTGCGGTTGTTGAACGAACAGCCCGTGCGTGGGGCTGGCGGGTGCTTGGTGGCCTTTGTCCATCCGGGCAGTGCGCATGGTGTCCTGCTGGAACTGAGCCAGGAGCCTTGAGGCTGGCATGACGTTGAGAGGGAAAGACATTGGGCGCAGGCGCATATGATATGGGAGTGGGATATGTCTGAGAGGCCGATTCGGGTCTTGATCGCCAAGTCCGGTCTGGACGGGCACGATCGAGGTGCCAAAGTTATTGCTCGGGCCCTGCGGGATGCTGGTATGGAGGTCATCTACACGGGTCTCCGCCAAACCCCCGAGATGGTCGTGGAGACGGCCCTGCAGGAGGACGTGGACGTGGTTGGGCTCAGCATCCTTTCCGGGGCACATATGACGTTGGTGCCCCGGGTGACGCAGTTGCTGGCGGAGGCTGGCCTGGACGAGGCCCTCGTGTTGGTGGGGGGCATCGTTCCGGAGGAGGATATTCCCCGCCTGATGGAGCAGGGGACCGACGGCGTTTTCGGGCCTGGCACCTCCACTGCTGAGGTGGTACAGTTTATCCGGGAGCGAGTTGATATACAGGGCGCTGTATGAAAGAGATCGTTGAACGGGCCCTTGCCGGCGAGCGGCGTGCTATGGCACGCCTGATGAGCCTTTTGGAGAACGATGGCTCCCGGGCGAGGGAGATCATGGCCCATGTGTATCCGCACACGGGGAAGGCCCACATCATCGGCGTCACGGGGGCGCCCGGCTCGGGCAAAAGTACCCTGGTGGCCCGACTGTCCGCCGCGTATCGCGAGCGCGATATGACCGTGGGTGTCGTGGCCGTGGACCCCAGCAGCCCCTTTTCAGGAGGAGCCATACTGGGAGACCGCATTCGCATGGGGGAGCTCAGTGGCGATGCCGGCGTCTTTGTGCGGAGCATGGCCAATCGGGGAACCCCGGGTGGTCTGGCCCGGGCCACGGGGAATATGGTGAGATTGCTGGATGCATGTGGCTATCGGCGCGTCATCATCGAGACCGTCGGCGCGGGACAGAGTGAGGTCGAGATTGCCAGGACCGCCCATACTGTGCTGGTGCTCCAGGTTCCCCGTATGGGAGACGCCATTCAGACACTAAAGGCCGGCATTTTAGAGATCGCCGATATTCTGGTGGTGAACAAGGCCGACCTTGAGGGGAGCGAGCGTCTAAAGATGCGCCTGCAGGCCATGCTGTCCTTGGCAAAAGAGGAGAAGGATGAGCCTTTGTGGCAGCCTCCGATCATCGAGACGGTGGCCACGGAGGGTCGGGGGACTGGGGCTCTCGTCGACGATATCGAGAAACACGCTGATCATCTGAGGGAGAGCGGAGCGCTTGAGGCGTTGGAAAAGGCCCACGTTCAGAAAGAGATTCGGGCCATCCTATTGCAGGATTTTGTCTCCAGGTACCTTACCGAAGGGGTTGTCGCGCACTATGATACACTGATCGAGCGCGTTGCGAGGCGTGAGACGGATCCCTATACGGCAGCTCAGAGGCTGTTGGAGAGAATAAAACAGATAGAATAATTTGGAAGGAGAAGATGATGGAAAAAGGTGTCAGAATCTATGGGGAGATTGCTCTCATTGCGGGAAGTGGCAATCCAGAACTTGCTCAGGAGATCAGTGAGGCGTTGGATGTCCCCTTGCATGATATAGAGATAAAGACCTTTGCTAACGAGAACATTTTTGTGCAATTGAAACAGACAGTTCGCTCCAAGGATGTATTCATCATCCAGCCCACCTGTTTCCCTGTCAATTACAACGTGATGGAGCTCCTCATCATGATCGACACCGTCAAGCGGGCTTCGGCGGGGCGCATCACGGCGGTGGTTCCCTTTTACGCCTATGCGCGCAGCGATAAAAAGGATATGCCCCGCGTGCCCATCACGGCAAGCCTGCTGGCAAATATGATAGATGTTGCAGGCGCGGATCGCTTTATGACCGTGGATCTCCACGCGCCGCAGATTCAGGGCTTTTTTGATATGCCCACCGATGAGCTTACAGCATTTCGCCTCATCGGAGAGTATTTCCAGCAAAAAAAGATTCCCAACCTTACCGTTGTTGCGGCGGATCTCGGGTTTGCCAAGGAAGCGCGCTATTTTGCCGAGGGTCTCGACGTGCCCGTGGCCTTTGTTGAGAAGCGACGCACGGGAAGTCGCACCCAAAGCCTTACCGTCATCGGTGACGTCAAGGATAGAAATGTCGTTCTGATCGATGATGAGGTCAATCAAGGGACGACCATAGCAGGTGGGGCAAAGAAGCTGTACGAGGCCGGCGCTCAGGATGTCTATGCCTGTTTTGTGCATCCCACTTTTGTCCAGGAGACCATAGAGCGCCTGGAGAAGGCCAACTTTAAGGAGATCGTCTTTACGAATACAGAGTGTGTTCCGGAAGAGTATATGTTGCCCAATATGAAGGTCCTTCACCTGGGCGATTGGTTGGCCGCTGTGATAGATGCCGTGCACCGGGGTTTCTCTGTGGGGGAGACTCTTAGACAGTACAGGCCCACGTTCCATTAGGGCGGCTCGCTTTCACCAGTCCATTGTCAGGTGTGGGGCTATTCCATCTCTCCCAGGGCATAGAGGATGATGGCACTGGCTACAAGGGGGGCCGTTTCCGTACGTAGGATGCGCGGCCCCAACGATACGGGCTGCAGCCCCGTCTCGACAGCATCGTGCACTTCATCCGTCGTAAAGCCTCCCTCCGGCCCCACGTAGAGCCGAACCTCTTTGGGATTGGAAGTCGTTTTATTTTTCAAGATGTGGCGCAGGGAGGGGGCTTTTTCCGTGAGGGAGAGCACGAGGGCGAGGGCACCCGTCGGGGGCGCTTTACAGACCTGAGAGAAGGATTTGGCCTGCATAAGCTGGGGGAGGCGCACGCGGCCCGACTGCTCCGCGGCCTCTTTTATGATGCGTCGCCAACGCTCCATCTTGTGCTCGGTGATGCGCTCGAGATCCTGTATCACGCATCGATGGGTGACCAACGGTACAAAGGTCTCTATGCCTATCTCAGTCCCCTTTTGGAGCACCCAGTCAAAATTCTGTGCTTTGGGCACCGCCTGATAAAGCATAATCCGAGTGTGTGGCTCCGTTTCGGGATGGGAGACGGAGAGAATATGAGCGTGGCATTGAGAGGGAGTGACCCGGTCGAGCTCGGCGACGTACGCGCGCCCCGAGTTATCCAAGAGGATGATGCGCTCGCCAGGGCGCATGCGAAGGACGCGAGACAGCTGATGTGCCAGATCTCCGGTGAGGCTGAAAGACTTTTCGTTTAGCCATTCCGGCGGCACGAAGAATCGGTGCATGTTTTTTACGTCCGGTGTCCTATGAGGGCTACCCAGTCGTCTTCTCGTAGGATCTCGTCCCTTGTGACGTGCTCCCGTGCAAGGGCGCGTTCCACCTGGGGGGCCTTTGATTCAATGATCCCAGAGCCCACAAGGAGACCTTTTTTGGGCAGGACGGCGCCTATGGCGGGCGCCATGTCTATGATCACTTCTGCGAGGATATTGACGAGCAGGAGATCATAGCATCTGCTCGAAAGGGATGCCGCCAGCGGTATGTCCAGTGTCCCCTCTTGCACGGTGACCCGGGCGTCCACGTGGTTCAGTGCCACATTATCCCGGGCGACTTGCACACACGTGGGATCTGTATCCAGGGCCCAGACGTGCTCGGCCCCTTGCATGGCCGCCGAGATGGCCAGAATTCCCGAGCCCGTTCCCACATCCAGCACCTTCATACCGGGGCGCAGGAGGCGTTCTATGGCCACGAGACACAAGCGCGTGGTGGCGTGCAGGCCCGTACCAAAGGCCATGCCGGGATCCAGATGGAGGACGATCTCATCTGGTTTTGGCTCGTAGGACCGCCAGGTGGGCACGATCACAGTGTGCTTGCCGACGTGTTGGGGTGAGAAAAAGCTCTTCCAGGACTCGGTCCAGTCCTCTGGCGCCAGTATTCTGGTTTGGGGCGCAGAGATGGGTGAGGTCCTGGCCAGCAGGAGGAGGGCGATCTCCAGTTTCTGGCGCGTGTCCGTATCCCCCGCCGGCAAAAAGCCGCTGATCTTTAGGTATGCATGTTGCTCGGCTTCCTCCGAGTCCTGCTCTTCCACCACGGTGCCTCCCGGACAGTTTCTGTCAAAGAGGCTGACCAGGTCGTCCACGGCCTCTCTGGCGGCCCACACGCTTATCTCGGTCCATCGTCCTCTTTGAGACATCGCTTCCTATATGCCCAACACAACTTTGAGGCGCTTCAAAAAGCTCCTTTCCTCTTGAGGAGTTATCTCGTCCCCCAACGTCTCGCCCAATTGGGCAAAGAGCTCCCGCTGGTCTTCATCCAGTGTTTCAGGGATCTCCACATTCACGATCACGATCTCATCCCCACGCCCCGTGCCCTGTAGCCGGGGCACCCCTTCACCTCTAAGTCTAAAGATGGACCCCATCTGGGTGCCTGCGGGGATGCTTAGTTCATGTTCGCCGTTCAAGGTGGGGACGGCGATCTCGTCGCCCAGGGCGGCCTGGGCTACATTGATGTTGATATTCACCAGGATGTCCTGATCGCGCCGTCTGAAATAGCGGTGTTCCTTGACGTGTACCACCACATAGAGGTTGCCCGCAGGTCCTCCCTCCAGGCCCGATTGTCCCTCACCGGCCAGGCGTATACGCATGCCATCGTCGACGCCAGCAGGAATGTCCACAGAGATCTTTTGGGTGTCTTCGATGCGCCGTGAACCATGACATTCCGGACAGGGGGTCTCGATGATCTCGCCTCGCCCCCCACAACGAGGACAGGTGCTCACGTTCACAAAGGAGCCAAAGATCGATCGTTGTGCGTGACGTACCTGACCCGTCCCATTGCATTCTGGACAACGTGTGGGGCGCGTGCCGGGCTCGGCCCCCGTGCCGCCACAATGTGGGCAGGTTTGTTGTCGGGAGATCTCGAGTTCTTTGGTGCATCCAAAGACTGCTTCTTCAAAGGTGATCTCCAGGTCATAGCGCAGGTCCGAGCCGCGTCGAGGGCCACCTTGTCGCGTCGTCCCCGCCCTGCCGAATCCGAAAAAGGAGTCAAAGATATCCTCAAAGCTGTCAAACCCCTCAAAGCCGCCTCTCATGCCGGAGCGGTCCAGGCCAGAACGACCATAACGATCATAGACGGCCCGCTTCTCATCGTCATTCAGGACCTGGTAGGCTTCGTTGATCTCTTTGAACTGTTCTTCGGCATCGGGAGCGTTGCTTACGTCAGGATGATTTTCGCGCGCCAATCTTCGGTAGGCGGCGCGGATCTCGGCTTTGGAAGCCTGCCGAGAAACACCCAAGATCTCATAGTAATCGCGTTCTCTATCGTTGGGAGCCATATATTAAAGAATCTCAATACAGTGGACTAATATCTAACCAAGTTTACCTATTCTATCCCTTGACGTCAAAAAAGGGTTAGGAGAGGTATGCCTCTCCTAACCCTTTACCAATTGCGGAAGGTCGTTCTCTATACTTCTCGGAACTCGCCTTCTACTGTATCGTCCTCGTCCGATTCACCGGCCTGCTGCTGTCCTCCACCAGGACGGGCGCCGCCTGCGGCGCCGGGACCACCCGCTGCACCGGCCCCGCCTGGCCCGCCGGCCTGTTGATAAGCCGCGGCGCCAACCTGTTGCAGGGCTTCGGAAAGCTCTTCGCTGAGACGGCGAATCTTGTCCATATCATCGCCCTCAAGAGCGTCGCGCACCGCCTCGATCTTGGATTCGATGTCGGATCTGGCGTCCGAGGGAACCTTGTCGCCCAGTTCCTTCAACGTCTTTTCCGCCCTGTAGGCCATACTATCGGCCTCGTTGCGTTGTTCGATCCTTTCCTGTTTACGGCGGTCTTCCTCGGCGTGCTCCTCGGCCTCATGCACCATCTGCTCGATCTCTTCCTCGGTAAGGCCACTGGAGGCCTGGATGGTGATATCCTGTTCACGGCCTGTGGCCTTGTCCTCGGCGGAGACGTGGAGTATGCCGTCCGCGTCGATATCAAAGGTCACCTCGATCTGGGGCACGCCCCGGGGTGCAGGAGGGATGCCATCCAGGACAAAGGTGCCTAGCTGCTTGTTATCCGCAGCCATCTTGCGCTCGCCCTGTACGACGTTTATCTGCACCTGTGTCTGGTTATCCTCCGCGGTGGAGAACACCTGGCTCTTTTTCGTGGGAATGGTCGTGTTTCGCGGGATGAGAGGTGTGGCTACGCCTCCCAGGGTCTCGATGCCCAACGTCAGGGGCGTGACATCCAGCAACAACACATCATCCACTTCGCCTCCCAGGACGCCCGCCTGAATGGCGGCGCCAATCGCGACCACCTCATCGGGGTTGATCCCCTTGTGAGGCTCCTTGCCAAAGAACTCTTTGACGCGTTCCTGTATCATGGGCATACGCGTCTGGCCGCCCACCAATATTACTTCATCGATATCCTCTATAGTGAGGTCGGCATCCTCAAGGGCTTTGCGGCAGGGCTCCATGCTGTGGGCCACCAGGTCATCCACCAGTTGCTCCAACTTGGCACGCGTTAGCGTCATATCAAGATGCTTGGGTCCGCTGGCGTCCGCGGTGATAAAGGGCAGGTTTATCTCTGTCTGCTGTGTTGTGGACAACTCGATCTTGGCCTTTTCCGCCGCTTCCTTCAGGCGCTGAAGGGCCATGCGGTCTTTGCTCAGATCGATACCCTGATCCTCGCGAAATTCCTTGACGATCCAGTCGATCACGCGTTGATCAAAGTCATCTCCGCCCAAAAAGGTATCGCCGTTGGTGGAGAGCACCTCGAACACGCCTTCGCCGATGTCCAGGATAGAGATATCGAACGTCCCACCCCCCAGATCGTAGACGGCGATCTTTTCGTCTCCCTTTTTATCCAATCCGTAGGCCAGGGCAGAGGCTGTCGGCTCGTTGATGATGCGCAGTACCTCCAGACCGGCGATGCGACCGGCGTCCTTTGTCGCCTGGCGTTGGGAGTCGTTAAAGTAGGCGGGAACGGTGATCACGGCCTGCTTCACCTCTTCGCCCAGGTAGGACTCGGCGTCCGCTTTGAGTTTTGACAGGATCATCGCCGATATCTCTGGCGGAGAATACTCTTCGCCGTTCATGACCACCCAGGCGTCCCCGTTCCTGTCTACGACTTTATAAGGCAAGAGTTCGCGTGCCTTTTCCACCTCTGGGTCGTCGTATCTGCGTCCCATGAGGCGCTTCACTGAAAAGATGGTGTTTTCCGAGTTTGTCACTGCCTGTCGGCGGGCCACCTGTCCCACCATGCGCTCCTCCGTCTCGGGATTTACAGCTACCACGGACGGGCAGAGCCGACCTCCCTCGGCTGTATTGATAACCGTCGGCTCGTCGGCTTCCATGACGGCCACAACCGAGTTTGTCGTTCCCAGGTCTATACCAACTATCTTTGCCATAATTTCCTCCTAAATTGCTGATTATCTATGTTGCAAGCCATCGATCTATGAAACATCATTCCTCATCTCTGGCTGCCGATTCGTCTCCATTGGATTTTGGTCCCGAGGAGACCTTGACGAGCGAGGGTCGAAGAACTCTATCGCCGACAAGGTACCCCTTTTCCACCTCTTCCATCACCGTGCCGGCCGGATATTCCTCACTCTCCGCCTGGAGCAGAGCCGAGTGATAATGGGGATCAAAGCGTTCTCCCAGAGCCTCGATGGGCGTCACCTCGTACTTGTCCAAAAGCCCTTCGAGCTTGTGCTGGATGAGGGTGATTCCCTCTACCCATTCTTTTTCCTTGGCTTGCTCGGGCACGTTCTGAAGGGCCCGTCGAAAATCGTCCACGATGGGAAGAAGCTCCCCCAGCACTTCGGTGCGAAGGCGGATGGATTCGATCTCACGTTCGCGCTTTTGGCGCTTGCGATAATTGGAAAAGGCGGCTGCCTTTCGTCGGTACTTGTCGAGAAGCTCCTCGATTTCCGTCTCATACTCTTGTATTTTCTCTTGTAATTCTTCCAAGGTTTCCTCTCTATCATCCTGCTGTTGTGCGTCCGCCCCTTGCATGGGACGCTCTGTCTCGGGTCTCTCGTCTTCTTGCTGCGTGTTCATCTGTTCCTCACACCCTTTGGCCTCACCTGTTTCGTCTCCCATGTGACCTCCCTTTATGGCCATCGATATTCTGTCTTATCTGAGGGGAAATCGACCTATTGTCGAGAATTAATCCTTTTCCCCATAGACGTTGCTGATCAGGTCGTCCATCAGGCGCGCGACGTAGCGTACTGTGGAGATCGCCCGGCCATAGGGCATCCGTCTTGGACCCATGATGCCCAGGACGCCGCTCGCTCTATCGCGAATGCCATAGCGAGACAGCACCAGGCTCAGGTTGTCAATCTCCTCGTAGGGCCCCTCGCCTCCGATGATCACCTGGATACCATTCGAGTTCAGCATGCTCGTGAGGATGGGCTCCAACAGGCTGTGGTGTTGTTGTATCTCGATGAGCTGCTGCATCTTTTCCGCATTTCTGAACTCTGGTTCGCGGAACATATTTTCCAGGCCATCCCGATAGATCTTGCTGATGGCATCACGCTCTATGCTTTCCATGATATCGACGACGCGACCCAAGACCTGGCGTGTCAGTCCCTCCAGAGCGGCGAGTTCGGGATCCTTGCTCTCTCGGATCTCCTCCACGGAACAGTTTTTCAATAATATATTGATTTTCTTTGATGTTTGTGTCAGCGTCTCTTGATCTATGGGATCGGCCATACCCAGCATCTCTTGGTGCATGCTGCCGTCCTCCAACACCAGAATCATGAGGCACATGACGTCGTTTATGCCGATCAGTTCCAGATGCTTAAAATAGGCACTCTTTGCATGGGGAGGCGTAACCAGCGAGGCGGCTCTCGCAGTGTGGGCCAGCACGGCCGCTGTCAGGTTCATCCACTGATCCAGGTTGAGCCGAATTTGATGAAACTGATGACCGATCATGCGCCGCTCTGGCAGGGAGAGGTTGACCCTATCCATCAGCTCCTCGACAAAGTAGCGATATCCCTCCACCGTCGGCACCCTACCCGCCGAGGTATAGGGCTGATATACATAGCCCGCTTCCTCCAGCGCGGCGAGCTCGTTGCGAATGGTGGCCGAACTGACCTCAAGCTTCCCCACCCGACGTACGGTCTCCGACCCTACCGGATCTGCCGTGTTGATATATTCCTGGACGAGCGCCTTGAGGATATCGCGCTGTCGAGGCTTCAGTTTGCGTTCTGCAAGTTGGTTGTTCTGCGTCTCCGCTGTCATCGCTGTCTGTTTAATACTGCCCAATTAGCAGTCCCCTGATTAGAGTGCCAATATAATAACATTCATCCCCTCATGTGTCAAGATCGAGGGGGCCCAAAATCGCCTCTATCCCCCTTTTCGATCACAAAACGCACTTTATGGTCAAATTATTAGCACTCCTCCCCCAAGTCTGCTAACATTCTATCACCTTTAGTGCTCTTTGTCAACTTTACTAAAGTAGTATTGTAAGGATGCTTTTATATAGTAGAGGCTTATCGCGTCTTGGCTATGGCAAAGGACGTTGCGTTGTCATGGCGCCAGCTTTGCGCAGCGGAGGAAGACGACCTTCTTTCGAATGCAGGAAGATGAGAAGTCCGTCCACGGATGAGAGCGGGAGGGTGGGGCGAAAGGCCCCCTCTTTCCACGTTTATGGACAAAGGAGATTATCTCCCCAATTTCGGAAAGAGGAGGCCCTCGCGGCGCAGCCAGGATCCCGTGTGCTGCATCCCCTCCTCAAAGTCCACGCGAGGACGATACCCCAATTGTTCCCTGGCTTTCTCGATAGAGAAGATCTGATCGGTGCCCATGGTCTCCACCATCATGCGCGTCAGGGGAGGACGCTCCGTGCGTCCCATGAGGCGGTAGTAGTTCTCCCAGGCCGCAGCTAATAGGTAGGCGAACCAATGAGGATAGCTGTGCGTGGGACGGGGGAGCTCGGCCAGGTCTGCCAGGGCATTCAGGTACTGCTGCCATGTCACCTCGCTATCATCGGAGATATTGTACGCCTCGCCGACGGCCGCTTCGCTATCCGCCGCTAGGATCAGGGCATCCACCAAGTTTCCCACATAGGTCAGCCCGGCAACGTGTTGGCCGCCATCGATCAGAACGGCCTCCCGCTTACGGATGGCCTCGAGCATGTCCGTGACAAAGAGATCGCCCCCGGGGCCATACACGGTGGCCGGTCTGATCACACAGACGGGTAGCCCCACGCGCCGTCGGTGATTCCAGACCAGGCTTTCCGCCTCGATCTTGCTGTCCACATAGGGAAAGCCCCTGGGGGAGGGACGCTCCTCCTCGGTCACCCGCTCGCCTGCAAAGCCATAGATGTCGGTGGTGCTGAGGTGAACGAACTTGTCCACTTTGGCGCGCGTGGCTGCCGCCAGGATGTTTCGTACGCCGTGGACGTTCGCCTGGCGAAAAGTCTCCTCGACGCCCCAATCCCTTACCAGGGCGGCGCAGTGAAAGATGCGGTCCACCCCCTGGGCGATGGCCATGAGGGCGGCTGCGTCTGCCAGGTCTCCGATACGGATCTCTACCCCCAGTTCTCTCAGGCGGCCCTTGTCGCTGGTGGGGCGGACCAACGCGCGCACCGCTTCCCCTCGCATCACCAGTGTCTCGACGAGATGACTACCGATCGCTCCCGTGGCACCGGTTACCAAGCTCACAACCATGCCGGGCCTCCTTTCGCCGTGTACCATCCAGTTAGGCCGTTGTATTCGCTTGTAAAGCATCTCATTCGGGGCTGCAGCGTTTGTTCAGGACAGGAGAGCGAGGTGCAACTGTTCCCGTGCTGGGCTGAGAGAACCACATGGGGCGGACGGCGTCATGTCTCTGACGGAGCCCCTCCCATGCTCACGCCGTACAAGCCCGCTGCCGGGCCTCCCAGGCGCGATAGAGCATGACGGAGCCAGCCACAGAGACATTGAGGGAGTTGATATGCCCCACCATGGGGATGCGGTATAAAAAATCGCACTTTTCCACCGTCAGGCGGCGCATGCCTTTGCCCTCGCTGCCCAGCACCAGGGCGAGGGGCATATCCAGGTCGGCCTCTCGATAATCCTGAGCATCTGGATGATCCTCTACACCCACCACCCAGATGCGCTCCTCTTTGAGTATATCCAGCGTGCGGGCCAGGTTCGTCACCTGCGCCACGTGGAGGTATTCTATGGCTCCCACGGAGGCGCGGCTGACTGCCTCCGTGACGCTCGCGGAACGGCGCTTGGGGATGATGATGCCCTGTACCCCCACCGCCTCCGCCGTGCGCGCGAGGGCTCCCAGGTTTTGGGGATCCTTGAGTGAGTCCAGGGCCAGGAAAAAGGGCTGTTCCTCGCGCTGCCGGGACATATGTAGCAGTTGGTCCAGGGAGAGGTAGGGGTAGGGGGACACGCGTGCGGCGACCCCTTGGTGGTTCACGTCTCCGGCCATCCGATCGACCTGCTTGCGGTCCACCCACGAGATGGGGATACCCCGTTGATCGCAGGTCTGGAGGATATCGTCGATGATATCCTTTTGGGCTATACCCTCGGCCAGTACTACCTCCTCCACCGCGCGACGCCCCGCGCAGAGTGCTTCGTACACTGGATTGCGGCCCGCAAGGTTCTCCATCGTCGCCTACCTCGTATGATCGATGTGGATTATCATGTATAAGTCCATGTGGTGCCCTCTGATCCGTCCTGCAGTTCGATACCTATCTCCTGGAGGCGTTCGCGCGTCTCGTCGGCCAGGTTGTATAGTCCTTCCTCGCGCAGTTGAGAGCGGATATCGATGAGCAGCTCGATGATATCCTTCTCCAAACCCCTCTCTGTCCGTTGGCCTAGATCGTCGGGCAGTATACCCAGCGCGTCCCCGGCCAGGCGTGTATAGAGCTCGTCCATGGCTTCCAGCGATCCCCGGGCAAGGGGGCGATCCGCATTCAGCAGGCTGTTGACCTGTCGTGTCAGATCAAAGAGGGCAGCGATGCCACCCGCCGTGTTAAAGTCGTCGTTCATATTTTCCTCAAAGCGCTCTCGGGCTTTCTCTATGAGGTTCGCCACCGGGGGACTCACATCTCCCTCGGGGGCTGAGGGCAGCTCCCGGCGCACGGCGGTGATGGCGTTCAACAGGCGCCGATAGCCCCTTTGCGCAGCGTCAAGGGCCTCCTCTGTCATATCCAGGGGGCCGCGATAGTGGCTGAGCAGAATAAAGAAGCGGATGACCATGGGGTCCCAGCGCTCAAAGGCCTCTTCGAGAGTGATAAAGTTGCCCAGGGATTTATGCATCTCCTCCCCACGGATCATGAGCATCCCGTTGTGCAGCCAGTATTTCGCAAAGGGCTTGCCCTCGGCGGCTTCTGCCTGGGCGATCTCGCATTCGTGGTGCGGGAACTTGTTTTCCACGCCGCCCCCGTGGATATCAAAGGGCTGGTCCAGGTATTTGGTGGACATAACGGTACATTCGATGTGCCAGCCGGGATAGCCTTCCCCCCAGGGGCTGTCCCAGCGCATGATGTGGCCGGGGGGCGCCTTTTTCCAAAGTGCAAAGTCGGCCGGATGACGCTTTTCCTCCCGCACCTTCACCCGGGCGCCGCTCTGCATATCCTCTATGCTGCGCCCCGAGAGTCTACCATAGTCCTCGAACTTGGTGACAGAAAAGTATACCGAGCCGTTCACCTCATAGGCATATCCCGCGTCGATGAGTTCTTGCACCCACGCTATCATCTCGGGGATGTGCCCGCTCGCTCGCGGCGTGATGTCGGGCCGCAGGACGTGGAGTCTGTCCATATCGCGGAAATACCGTCGCGTATAGAGCTCGGCGACCTGCATGGGCTGCATCTGCTCCCGCTCGGCCCCTTTGATCAGGCGGTCCTCGCCATCCTCCAGCAGGTGTCCCACGTCGGTGATATTTTGGACATAGAGGACGTCATAACCCAGGTAGCGTAGATAGCGCACGATGGTATCAAAGTTCACATAGGTCTTGCCGTGGCCCAGGTGGGCGTCGTTATACACGGTGGGCCCACATACGTACATGTGCACGCGCCCCTCGTGGACCGGTTCAAAGACCTCCTTGTCTCGCGTCAGCGAGTTATATACATAAAGAGTCATCGTTTTGTACCTCCAAACGCAAAATGAGTGCTGGGGCCAGAATATGGGTATAAAGACTATGGATTCTGGGAACTGGCCGCCTCCAACGACAGCGCCCTTTCCAGGCGTTTCTGGCAGCGCAGCAGGCCGCAGAGGGACATGACCAGTCCGAGGCTGGGACCAGATACCGAGCCCGTAAGGGCAGCGCGCAGAGGGAACATGACGTCCCGGCCACCAAGGTCGGCCGTCTCTCGGAAATGCTCCCGCACGGTACGCAGGTAGTCATTGGCCGTCTCGTGGCTGCTCAGATCTGACACAGTCAGCGTATCAAGGCAGTGTTCCAATACGACGTGGGCCTCTTTTCCTTCTAGGGCGTCTCGTGCCTCGGGAAAAAAGTCGGAAACGTCCTCGACCAAGGCGAATTCGCTTAGAGAAACCATGTCCTGGACCGTGGTGGCCTCCTCACGGGTGGCTTCCACGAGCAGGCGGTACCACGTGTGGGGATCGTGTGCCGTCCCCTGGGCACGGTGCCAGCGTCCGTAGGCCTCCTGTAAGCGCGGCTTCAAGAGTTCTCCCACATACTCTGTATCCGCGCTTTGCAGCCGCCTCTTGTTGAACCATGCCAGGCGGTCGGGATCAAAGATGGATGGGTTAGCGGATAGCGCGTCAAGGGCGAAACGCTCGACCAACTGTTCCCGTGTAAGGCGCTCTGGATGCTCACCCGGCGCCCAGCCCAAGGTGGCGAGATAGGCCACCAGGGCCTCTGGCAGATATCCCCTGTCGCGATAAGAGGCGATGGACACATCCCCCAATCGCTTGCTCATCTTGGTGCCATCGGGCGTCATGATCAGTGAAAGGTGGCCAAAGAGCGGGGGCTCGTAGCCAAGCGCTTTGTACAGGAGGAGCTGGCGGGGGGTATTCGGAAGATGCTCCTCTCCTCGCAGCACGTGGGTGATTCCCATGGCCTGGTCATCGACAACGGCCGCCAGATTATAGAGCGGACGTCCTCCCTCCAGGCTCTCGTCCTCGCTCCCATAGATGACAAAGTCGCCGATGTCGTCGCTGGAGAAGCGCACCTTCCCACGGATCAGGTCATGGACCACGATGGTTTCCCCCCGAGGCACCCAAAAGCGCACCACGGGAGTACGGCCCTTCTCTTGGGACAGCCTTTGACGCACCTCGGGATCGCGACAACGGCCACTGTAACGAGGGGGGCGGCCCTCGACAGCCGCTCGCTCACGCTCGGCTGCCAGTTCTTCTGGAGTGCAGTAGCAAAAGTAGGCCTTTCCCGCATCCAGGAGACGGTACACCGCCTGGCGATAGAGTTCCAGCCGTTCCGACTGTCGATACGGTCCCGCGTCTCCCCCCGCGAGGGGACCCTCGTCCCATTCAAGGTCAAGCCAGCGAAGGGATGTGTACAGATCTTTTTCATAGCGCATCTCAGAACGAGTGATGTCCGTGTCCTCTATGCGCAAGACCAGTTTACCATCGGTCTTGCGGACATAGAGATAATTGAACAGGGCCGTTCGCATGCCACCAATATGCTGCTTGCCCGTGGGACTGGGCGCATAGCGAACGCGTACAGTTTTCTTCAGGGCCATCACTGTCCGCGACCTTTGATGCTACCGAATATCATCCGCCCGGCAGCTGTCTGCAGCACGCGGGTCACCTCGATATCCACCTCTCTGTCCATATAGCGCTCCCCATTTTCCACCACTATCATCGTCCCATCGTCAAGATATCCCACTCCCTGTCGCGGTTCCTTGCCCTCCTGGATGATATGTACCTGGAGGGTCTCACCGGGCAACACCACCGTCTTGACCGTGTTTGCCAGCTCGTTGATGTTCAATACGCGTACGCCCTGGAGTTCGGCCACCCGGTTGAGATTATAGTCGTTGGTAAGGATGGGACAGTCCAGCTCCTGCGCCAACTTGATGAGTTTGGCGTCCACGGTATGTCCGTTTTTCACGTTGTATTCGCTTATCTGCAAAGGAACGTTTTCATCCCTTTGCAGTGTATTCAACATCTCGAGGCCTCGACGGCCCCTTCTGCGCCGCAGGTCGTCCGACGAATCGGCGATGTGCTGCAGTTCGTTCAGCACAAAACGTGGCACGATCAGGGTGCCTCTGACAAAGCCCGTTTTGCGAATGTCGGCTATGCGTCCATCGATGATCACGCTGGTATCCAGCAGGACAAGATCCTCCCTTTCCCTGGCACTGTCGCGGTCTGAGAGCAGACCCAAGAGGGCGAGCACCTCCTTTTCGTGCATGTGCAGGAGCGCCACCCCAAGAAACCCAAACACCACCGCCCCCGCAAGGGGAGAGAACTCTCCCCATTTACCGGGCAGTAGTGAGAGGGGAATCGTCAGAAGGGCAGCGACGAGCAATCCCATAACGAACCCCAGGACGCCGACGAGAAGGGAAGGTATGGGAGTCTGCTTTAGTCGTTTGTGCAGCGCCTGTCCAGGCCTGATCACCAACCGAGGTGCGGTGGTAAACCCCACGACGGCACCCAGAAACGAGACCGCAAAACAATAATGCTCCTTTGTGAGGGGGACCGTCGAGGGTATCCGCGGACTGAGAACAAAGCCAAGTTTCCAACCCAGTAGGGCGAAAACGCCCATCAACGTAAGACGTAAAAAAAGATTAGTAGACATGATGATACCTCTTTCCGGATCTCGGCGCCATACTAAAAAGCGCCTTCTTCCTCTATCCACTTTTATGGAAATGTGTTGGGCTCAGGCCAAATGGCCACCTCCTTTCCAAGGGTGTGAGTGTGGCATATGTGCCTAGCCGGCTTTTTCCAGCGCCGCGTCGATGGCTTTGGCTACGGAGCGTGCTATACGGGGTTTGATGTCCTCTTCCATGGACAGGCTTTGTCCCTCTGTGCCGGGCATGAGGATGTGCTCAAAGCCAAGCTTGCTCGCCTCGCGGCATCGCCTCTCGCTCTGACTCACCCGCCGAAGCTCTCCCGCAAGCCCGACCTCGCCAAAGATGGCCAGATCGGCAAAGACAGGACGATTATAATAGCTGGAGGCGATGGCCACAGCGATGGCCAGGTCCACGGCGGGTTCCCTGATGTGTAATCCCCCAACCACGTTGACGAATATATCCTGATTGCCCAGTTTCAGTCCCACGCGTTTGCCGAGTACGGCAGAAAGAAGAAGGAGTCGGTTGGTATCTATACCATTGCATGTGCGGCGTGGATAGTTGAGGCTCGATTGGCTGACCAGGGCCTGGATTTCCACCAGGATGGGTCGCGTGCCCTCCATGGTCACGGCCACGGCGGATCCAGACGCATGGCCCAACCTCTCTTCGAGGAACATCTGAGAGGGGTTGGGTACCTCGAGAAGTCCCTTGTCGCACATTTCAAAGACGCCGACCTCGTTTGTGGAGCCAAAGCGATTCTTTACGCTGCGCAGCAGCCGGTAGGTATGGAAACGCTCGCCCTCCAGATACAATACCGTATCTACTATATGCTCAAGGGCCTTGGGCCCCGCTATGCTGCCCGATTTGGTGACGTGTCCCACGAGGAAGGTGGGGATATTGCGCGTTTTGGCCAGGCGGAGAAGGGAGGTTGCACAGTCTCGCACCTGGCCTATACTACCGGCTGACGCACCGCGGCCCTCCGTGTAGATCGACTGGATAGAGTCCACGATGATGAGGTTCGGCTCCATCTCCTCGATCTGGTGTAGGATCCGTTCCAGGCTTGTCTCCGATAGCACGTAGAGTTGAGAGGAATCAAGGGACAGGCGGCTGGCGCGGAGCTTGATCTGCTGGAGAGATTCTTCTCCTGAGACGTACAGTGCTCTCCCGTCCCTTTCACTCATGATGGAGGCCAACTGAAGTAGCAACGTGGACTTGCCGATACCTGGGTCGCCTCCCAACAGCACCACGGCGCCGGGAACGATGCCGCCGCCCAGTACCCGGTTCAGCTCCTCGATGGGTACAGTGACCCGATCATGGGTGTTCGAGGCGATATCAGAAAGGGAAAACGCACGCGCTTCTCCTGCGGCTGCGGAGATGCTGTTGGAATCGCTTGATGGTTCTGAGAGGACTGTCTCTACAAGCGTGTTCCATTCCCCACATTCGGGGCAGCGTCCCATCCATTTTAGTTGCATCGCACCGCAGGCTTCGCAGACGAAGCGCGTGCGTTTTTTGCTCATACCTAATGCTGCTCCCCGGACAACAAGGCCGCTGGCTCATCCAAGGCTTCGGCGTCCTCTAGTGCTATTTCACCGTCTTTCGCGTCGATCAAGACAACATCCCCTGGCCCAAACATCTTTTCCAACACCTTTTCCGCCAGTGGATCTTCTACCAGGCGCTGGATAGCGCGGCGAAGCGGCCGAGCACCGAATTTGGGATCATAGCCTTCCTCGGCGAGAAGATCGGCGCCAGCTTCGGTGCATTCCACCCGCATCTCGTGTTCCACCAGGCGCTCATTAACCTTGGTAATCTGCATGTCGACGATATTCTTGATGTCTTCTTTGGTCAGTTCGTGAAAGACCACGATCTCGTCGACACGGTTCAGGAACTCGGGGCGGAAGAGTTTCTTGAGCTCTCCCATGGCCTTGCCCTTCATCTCCTGGTATTCCGTCTCCATGTCCTCTCTGGCCAGGTTGGAGAAGCCTATGGCCGAATCCCGGGTGATCACGGAACTGCCGACATTGGAGGTCATGATGATGACGGCATTCCGGAAATCGACCATACGGCCCTTGGCATCGGTCAGTTGCCCCTCTTCCATGATCTGCAGCAGCATGTTAAATGCCTCGGGATGTGCCTTCTCTATCTCGTCAAAGCAGACGACAGAGTAGGGGCGGCGGCGGATGGCCTCTGTGAGCTGCCCGGCCTCTTCGTAACCCACATAGCCGGGAGGTGCACCAACCAGCCGTGAGACGGTATGACGCTCCATGAACTCGGACATATCGAGTTGGATCAGAGCCTCTTCGCTGCCAAACATGAATTCGGCGAGCGCCTTGGAAAGCTCCGTCTTTCCTACACCCGTGGGTCCCAAAAAGATCAAAGAGCCGATGGGGCGGTTGGGATCCTTCAGACCGGCCCGGGCGCGGCGGATCGTGCGAGCAAGGACCTTGATGGCTTCATCCTGCGACACGATGCGCTCATGGAGGACTTCTTCCATGCGTAACAGCCGCTCGGACTCTTGTTCGGCGATGCGGGTTACGGGGATGCCCGTCCACATGGAGATGATCTCGGCGATATCCTCTTCCGTTACCTTGAGGCCGGAAGGATGCTCTGATATCATGGTCTCAAAGCCAAGCTGATCGCTCATGAACTGCAGTTCGTCGCGCATGTTGGCCGTGGAGGGCACGATGGCGGTTTGATCCGTCGAGTCCCTTTCGTCTTCGCCTGTCGACGGCCCGCCGATCAGTCCCGATATCTCGTCGGGGTGTAGTACCTTGAAGACGCGCACACGCGAGGCGGCTTCGTCCACCAGATCGATGGCCTTGTCCGGCAGATACCGATCCGAGACGTAGCGCACGGCGAACTTGGCCGCCGCCTCCAGCGCCTCGTCCGTGATTTTCAGATGATGGTGATCTTCGTAACGACCCCGGATACCGTGCAGGATATCGATGGTCTCCTCTATGCTTGGTTCATCCACAAACACTGGCTGGAATCGACGCTCCAGCGCGGCGTCGCCCTCGATATGCTTGCGATATTCGTCCAGGGTGGTCGCCCCGATGCACTGTAGCTCGCCCCGGGCAAGGGCGGGTTTGAGGATGTTGGCGGCGTCTACCGAGTTACCCGCAGACCCCGCGCCGACGAGCATATGCAACTCGTCGATGAAGAGCATGGTATCCGTCGAGGTGATCTCATCGATGACGCGCTTGAGGCGTTCCTCAAACTGTCCCCGATACATGGTCCCTGCTACGAGGGAGCCCACATCCAGACGCACCAATCGTTTCGTCTGCAGATCGGGGGGAACCTTTCCGGCCACGATCCGCTGGGCCAATCCTTCCACGATGGCCGTCTTGCCCACTCCAGGATCCCCGATCAGGGCGGGGTTATTCTTTGTCCGTCGGGCAAGAATCTGAATCACCCGCTCGATCTCTTGGAGGCGACCGATGACGGGATCCAGCTCGTTACGGCGTGCCAGTTCGGTCAGGTCCACGCTCAGCTTGTCGAGTACCGATTTGCTTTTGCTCTTAGATCTCTCTCTGGAAATCGGGGAGGAATTCGCGTTCTGCCGCATCAAGTTCAGCACTCTGCGGCGCACCACCTCATCGTTGATCTTGAGACTGCGCAACACCGCCGCAGCCACCGAGTCCCGGTTACGCAAGAGGGCCAGCAGCAGGTGCTCTGTCCCGATATAATCGTGATCAAGTTTTTTAGCTTCTTCTATGGCTAACTGTATTACCCGTTTCGTCTGGTCGGCTAACTGTAAACTCGTCGAACTCTGCTCGCCTGAACCCACTATGCTCCGCACGACGCGTCGCGCCCGCCCCACAGAAAGTCCCATATCCACGAGCACGCGGGAGGCGATGCCTTCTTCCTCGCGCAGGAGCCCCAGCAAGAGGTGCTCTGTGCCAATATAGCCATGGTTCATACTATGCGCTTCTTGCTGTGCCATACTTAGCGACTGTCGAGCCCGCTTTGTAAAACGGTCAAATTTGCCAGTCATCTTTTCACCTTGCTTTCATACAATCAATCAAAAGACACCTTATGTACCAAGTTCTCCACCTCGATATAATACTCCAACATTACATGTTAATTATATCAACTTTTGGAGTAGAAGGCAAGGCAGCGCGCTTTCGCAACGTGAGCATCGTATTCTATTTTCCCCTTTGGATATATGGCTAGGAGCCGAACCAGAGGGTCACCATGCCTCCCACGCGGATTCCGCTGTCACTGGCCTGCACGACGCGCAGGTTGAGGCGCGCATAGATATCGTCGCGCAGCGTGCCTTCCCAGAATATAGAGTCGCCAACCTTGCGATAGGGATGACCCTCGATTCCCCCCAACTTTACCCCTTCATCCGTCTTCTCTTCGAAGACGATGGTCGAGCCCGGGATGACGCCCCCTTTGGCGATGCCATAGGCCACGGGACCACTGTATTGAAGGGGGGCCGAGGTGGAGATGGTCCCCGGCACCGGGTTGACATCTTGTATGGTGCTCTTGGCTGTGCCCACGAGATGCAGTTCCTCATCTGTGAACCAGCCTATACGCAGTTCCAGATCCACGGATGCGCCGGGGTGGGGATGGAGACTCGCTGCCAGCGAGTCTCCCTTGCGCTTGAGCGCCCTTTGTCCCTCGATGATCAGATGTGCACCATCCTCATCCTTATAATCGTAGACGATGTCCGTGCCAGGTAGCTTTTCTCCGGCAGCGATGGTCAATGTGGTGGGAAGATTGTAGACGAGGGGATTCGGCTGCTTTGGCGACTCGCGCAAGCATCCCCCGAGTGCCGAGGGTAAAAGAAAGCAGACGAATATGAGGAACATGCAACGTTTAATCGTATGGCGCTTCACAGTAATCCCCTTCTCCCCCAGTCGTTGAGGTCAACCCTCACCCCCATTCTACAAACCTGTAAGGCCCCTGTCAAAGTCCGTGGACGTGGACGGCTGCTCAGAGTGGGTCCGATGACTCAAGCAGAGGTTTCTTCTGGCACGTCGTTCAGTTCGGTAGATTCCGTCATCAATTCCTTACGGAGCTGGTCCTCTAGTGCCCGGATTTCACTCAAATTTTCTCTTCCCTTTCTCCGTTTCGTGCTCGATCCTCTAAACCTTGAGTATCGAGTTCTTGCCCTCAAAGAGGTCGGGGATACAGCCGTAAAACACACAGGGGACGCCACATTCTCCGTGACGTCCCCGAGGATGATAGATAGACGTTGCGAAATCCTCCCCAACGTTGCCTATTTGTTTCTTAAGAATATCGACTATTTCCCCATGCTGCGTCCGATGCCATTCCCCAATACGTGAAAGACACTCGCCAGTATGTGAGAGAAGTACCTCCCTCTCACATCTATTTTAACATCTTTTCAATTTGCTGTCAAGGGTTGTTTCCATAATCTCAGAATTGTAATTGCGTCCCGTGTTTTGCCTGACAATCATCGGCTCCATCGGGATCCCGCTTCCCAATTTGACATCCTCGTTCATCCATGTTATATTCTCGCTACAATATCATACACGAAACGTTGACCAAGAGTAGTAGGCCGCATGGCAGAGCCCAGAGAGTCGGTGGTTGGTGTGAATCCGATGCTCACAGTGCGGTTGAATGGACTTGCGAGTTGTGTAGCAAAAGGGTGTTTGAACCCAAGTAGCCTGCACCGGTGACGCCCCGTTAGTCGAGCGCGGGATATCGGGCATCCGTACAATGATATGGTCGGAGCCCCGTATTCGTCGAGAGAGGCTGGTGTACCCGTCTTTTGACGGGTTTTTTTGTTATAGGCCAGTCTAATGTGGGTGGCACCGCGGGGGGATTTGCCCCTCGTCCCGCTGAATCTCCTATTCGCGGCGGATAGGAGGCGGGACGAGGGGCTTTTTGTATGTCTGGAGGGAGAATTTTCATGGTGGCAACGCTGGAAAAGTCTGTAATTTCGAGTCGTGAGTTGCAGCCGGTTATTCGTGAACTGCCGGCCGATGTAGATACGCCGATCTCCGTGTACCTTAAACTGCGGGGCCTCGGGTCATCGTTCCTCCTGGAGAGCGTTGAGGGGGGCGAGCATCTGGCCCGCTATTCGATGATCGGCACGCAGCCCAGAGCTATTCTGCGGTCGTGGGGAGACCGGGGGGTGCTGGAGGAAGAGGGGCGCTGGGAAGAGTTCGCCCTGGACGGGGAGGATGTCCTGGATGTGCTACGGGCCTACCTTCCCACCTATGCCTCAGAGCGCCAGGAGGGGTTGCCTCGTTTCACGGGTGGGGCGGTGGGCTATATGGGGTACGATCTGGTGCGCTCCTTTGAGCGGCTGCCCGATTCCGCCCCAGATACCCTGGAACTGCCAGAGGCCGTCTTTTTGATAAGCGACCGTCTGGTGATCTATGATCATGCCCGCCATTGCCTGCTGGCCATCGCGCACGCCGATCCCGCCGATGCCGGCTCCGTGCGCGAAGCCGAGGCGGCACTGGACGAGATGGTGGCCCGTCTGCAGCGTCCCCTGCCCACGCCCCACGCGCCTGCCGGGGATGCTCCGGAGATGGAAGGGGAGGAGTTCACCTCCGCTTTTTCTCAGCAGGCCTTTGAGGAGGCGGTGTGCAAGACCAAGGAGTATATCGCCGCTGGGGATATCTTTCAGGCGGTGATCTCGCGGCGAATTCACCGCCGCACAGAGGCCCAACCCCTCGATGTATACCGTGCGCTGCGGCGGGTGAATCCCTCTCCTTACATGTTCTATCTGGAGCTCCCAGACGGCCTGCGTCTCATCGGCTCCTCGCCAGAGGTGCTGGTGCGTCTGGATCGGGGCGTGGCCGAGAGCCGTCCCCTGGCGGGGACGCGCCCCAGGGGTGAGACGGCTGAGGAGGACGAGACGCTTTCCAAAGAACTCCTGGCGGACCCCAAGGAGCGCGCCGAGCATGTGATGCTGGTCGACCTGGCGCGGAACGATCTCGGTCGCGTATGCCGTTTCGGCACAATAAGTACTCCCACCATGATGGAGATAGAGCGCTATTCTCACGTCATGCACATCGTCTCCGAGGTGCGGGGGGAGTTGGAGGACTCTGAGGATGCATTCGACCTGTTACGCGCCTGCTTCCCCGCGGGGACGGTCTCTGGCGCTCCCAAGGTGCGGGCCATGGAGATCATCGAGGAGTTGGAGCCCGAGCGGCGAGGGCCCTATGCTGGTGCCGTGGGCTACTTTGGGTTCTCTGGCAATATGGATACCTGTATCACCATCCGCACCATCGTCATGCAGGGGCAGGAGGTCTACCTGCAGGCAGGGGCCGGGATCGTCGCCGATTCCCAGCCCGCAAAAGAATTCGAGGAAACGAACAACAAGCTCCGTGCTCTGTCCCAGGCCCTATTGTTGGCCGAGCGTGGGGAACTGTGAATGTGGAGGTGAATTATGATTGCCGTGATCGATAATTACGATTCCTTTACCTACAATCTCGTACAGTATCTGGGAGAACTGGGGGCTGAATCCCACGTCTTTCGCAACGATTCTGTCACCGTGGAAGAGCTGGCGGCCATGGAGCCGTCCCACCTTGTGATCTCGCCCGGGCCGGGGAGGCCTGAGACCGACGCTGGGGTTAGTAATCGGGCCATAGAGTATTTCCATGGGCGAATCCCCATCCTTGGAGTCTGTCTGGGGCACCAGTGCATCGCGCATACCTTTGGCGCGCGGGTGGAGCGGGCCTCTCGGCTGATGCATGGCAAGGTCTCCCACATCATGCACCGGGGGGATAAACTTTTTGACGGCGTGCCCACCTTTTTCGAGGCCACGCGGTACCATTCCCTGATCGTCAAGGAACCCCTCTCCAAGGAGCTACAAGTCATCGCCCATACGCCCGAGGGGGAGATCATGGCCCTTTGCCATCGCGATGCCCCCACCTATGGGGTGCAGTTCCATCCCGAGTCTATCCTGACGCCCCATGGCAGGCGACTGTTGAGGAACTTTTTAGAGATAGCGAAAAAAGGGGGCACGTCTGGAACCTCGGAAGGGACGGGCGGCACCATAGAGCTGTCCACCGCCCTTGAGCGGACGCTGTCCTACGGGCACCTTTCCCCCACCGAGGCGGAAGCGGTGATGACGCGCATCATGGACGGCGAGGCCACGCCCGCACAGATAGGGGCCTACCTGGCGGCCTTGCGGGCCAAGGGGGAGACCATCGGCGAGATCACAGGCTTTGCCCGCGCCATGCGGCAGCATGCCACGGCCGTCCGTCCGATGCGACGCCCCCTGATCGACACCTGCGGCACGGGGGGAGACGGGGCGCACACCTTTAACATCTCCACGACGGCCGCCCTTGTCGTGGCGGGAGCTGGCGTCGCTGTGGCCAAACACGGTAATCGCTCGGTCTCCAGTCGCTCTGGTAGCGCCGATGTGCTGGAGGCCCTGGGAGTGAATCTGGAACTCGAGCCCGAGGACGTGGCCCGTTGCATCGACGAGGTGGGCTTTGGTTTCCTCTTTGCCCCCTCGCTCCACCCGGCCATGAGATATGCCATCGGGCCTCGCCGGGAGATGGGCGTGCGTACGGTATTCAACATCCTGGGACCGCTTACCAATCCTGCGGGGGCCTCTATCCAGATCATCGGAGTCTATGATCGCCGCCTGGTGGAGCCCTTGGGGCACGTGCTGCAGGAATTGGGGTCCGAAGCGGCCTATGTAGTCAATAGCGCCGACGGGCTCGACGAACTCTCCACTACCGCCCCCAATTTTGTGGCGCGTCTACGGAATGGCCAGGTACGGTGTCTGACCATGGACGCCCTCGACTATGGCCTGGAGCGGGCGCCTCTGGAAGCGATCCAGGGAGGCGATGCGGAGGAGAACGCTCAGATCACGCGGGACGTCCTGGCGGGAACGCGAGGTCCACAGCGGGACATCGTCTTGTTGAATGCGGGTATGGCTCTGGTGGCCGCGGCTGTGGCGGACAATCCCAAAGATGGCCTCGACATGGCTGCCGAGGCCATCGATGCGGGTCGTGCGGCGCAGGTCCTGAAAGAACTTGTCGCCTTTACCCAGGGGGTGGCATCATGATCCTGGATGAGATCGTGGCGGACGTGCGGGCGGTGCTGGAACAACGCAAGACAGATTGTCCTCGGGAGAGGCTGAAAGAAAGGATCGAGGGACTTGCACCCCCTCTGGAACTGGATGCGTCCCTGGGGCGGCCCGGTGTCTCCATCATCGCCGAGGTAAAGCGCGCCTCGCCCTCCCGGGGGGCACTGAACATGGGCCTGGATCCCGCCCAACTGGCCGTCTCTTATGCTCTGGCTGGTGCTCAGGCGATCTCTATATTGACCGAGGAACGGCATTTTCATGGGCGACTGACGGATGTGAGCGAGGTGCGGCGAGCCCTCGGCGACGCGGATGTGGCATGTCCCATATTGCGCAAGGATTTCATCGTCGATCCCTATCAACTGCTGGAGGCCCGCGCCTGGGGAGCAGACGCCGTCCTGCTCATCGCCGCCGTGCTGGAGATAGCGACCCTGGACGACTTGATGCAGCGGGCTCTGGCCCTGGGACTGATGCCCCTTGTGGAGGTGCACCATGAAGGCGAGTTGGAAGCTGTCCTGCCCCTCGAGCCCCCGGTGATCGGCATCAACAATCGTAATCTGAAGGATTTCACCGTGGATCTCGCCACGACGGAGAGACTGGTGTCCCGTATCCCGAACTCTTCCCTGATCGTTTCGGAGAGCGGGATTCACGGGGTGGATCAGATGCGGCGCCTGTCGGCGCTGGGCGTCGACGCGGCCCTGATCGGTGAGGCGCTGGTAACGGCTGCCGATCCCGCGGCCACGTTGCGAGAATTACGGGAGGCGGGCCGATGAAGCGAGGCGGGCCGATGAAACGAGGCGGGCCGATGAGACGGGGCGGGCCGATGACGAAAGTCAAGGTATGCGGCCTGACCAACCTGAAGGACGCTCGCTGGGCGTGGCAGTGTGGCGCCGATCTGTTGGGCTTTATCTTTGTCCCCTCCAGCCCCCGTTACATTCCTCCCGTAAAGGCGGCTGGCATCACAGAGGGGCTGCGGGCAGAGGGATGTCAAGTGCGTTTTGTAGGCGTCTTTGTCAACGAGCCATCAGAGTGGGTTCAGAAGACGGCGAAAACGTGTTCCCTGCACCTGATCCAGTTGCACGGGGACGAGTCCGCAGAGTATACTCACCGACTGGGCCTTCCTGCCATCGTCGCGCGACGCGTGCGCGGGCGCGTGCCCTGGAAGGAACTGGCCGCCTATGAGGCCTGGGGTTATCTGTTGGACAGTTATGATGCGCGCGCACGAGGAGGAACGGGCCGGACGTGGGACTGGGATCTGCTTCGGGCAGATGCCAAAGTACAGATGTCGGGACGGTTGATCGTCGCTGGCGGGCTCACGCCGGACAATGTGGCCACGGTCGTAGAGGGCGCGCGGCCCTGGGGGGTGGATGTCTCTTCTGGTGTCGAGCGCCGCCCTGGCCGCAAGGATCACGACAAGGTCAAGCGGTTCATCGGAAGTGTTAGGGAGGCGGAAAAGAGATTATGCCAGAAGAGCGAACGATGAGAAGAGTACGGACAGAGCCCGACGAGCGGGGCTACTTTGGCCCCTATGGCGGCCGCTATGCCCCCGAGGTGCTCATGGCGCCGTTGTTAGAGTTGGAACAGGCGTACCGGGAGGCGCGTGACGACGAGGATTTTTGCCGTTCCCTGGGGGAGCTTCTCAAGGACTATGCGGGACGGCCCACCCCCATCAGCCACGCCCGGCGCCTGAGCGAGGCCTGCGGGGGAGCCCAGATATGGCTGAAGCGGGAGGATCTGGCCCATACGGGCGCCCACAAGATAAACAACGCCCTGGGGCAGGTGCTCCTGGCCCGGCGCATGGGTAAGGAGCGCATCATCGCCGAGACGGGGGCGGGACAGCACGGTGTGGCCACCGCCACGGTCGCGGCCCTGTTGGGATTACCCTGCGTGATCTATATGGGGCGGGAGGACATGCGGCGGCAGGCGCCCAACGTGCTGCGCATGCGCCTTCTCGGTGCCGAGGTTCGTCCCGTGGACACGGGATCCCGTACACTAAAGGACGCCATCAATGAGGCCCTGCGCGATTGGGCCGCGAATGCCCAAGATACCTACTATCTACTGGGATCGGCGCTGGGTCCCCACCCGTATCCTATGATGGTGCGGGATTTCCAGAGCGTGATCGGGCGTGAGGCCCGGGCGCAAAGCCTGGAGCAGATGGGGCGTTTGCCTGACATACTCATCGCCTGCGTGGGGGGCGGCTCCAACGCCATCGGCCTCTTCCACCCTTTTCTCGAGGACGAGGTGGAGATGGTGGGCGTCGAGGCCGGGGGCGAGGGGATCGCCAGCGGCCGACACGCCGCACGCTTTGCCGATACGCAAAAAGGGCGCCTGGGGATCCTCCATGGCGTCAGGACGTACGTGCTTCAGGATGAACATGGTCAGATCGCAGAGACCCATTCCGTGTCTGCCGGTCTCGATTATCCCTCGGTGGGGCCCGAACACGCCCATCTGCGGGCGTTAGGGCGTGCTTCCTATACCTCCGTCACCGATGAGGAGACCCTGGAGGCTTTCAAGGCGCTGTCCCGCTACGAGGGCATCCTGCCGGCTCTGGAGTCGGCGCACGCCGTGGCCCACGCATGTCAGATCGCGGCCAACATGCCTCAGGAGACGATCCTGTTGGTCAATCTCTCGGGACGAGGCGACAAGGATTTGGATACCGTCACAGAAAGATTGGGGGACGAGATATGATGGACGAGATGCAAGAAGCACGGGGAGTGAGGGCCCTTGATGACGCTTTCCAGAGGACGCGGGAGGAGGGTCGCTGTGCCTTTATCCCCTACCTGCCCCTGGGATATCCCACCCCCGGCGGTACCCTGGAGCTCGTTCCCGCCCTTGAGGCGGGGGGCGCGGATATCATCGAACTGGGGGTGCCCTTTTCGGACCCCGTAGCCGACGGCCCCACCATTCAGGAGGCGAGTCAGGTCGCTTTGCGGGCCGGTATAACCCCGCGTGCCTGTCTGGATCTGGTGGCAGAGTTGCGACAGGGGGGCCTCACGGTGCCCCTGCTTTTGATGGGCTATTACAATCCCATCCACAGTTACGGAGTGGAGGATTACGTGCGCGATTGTGCCCAGGTGGGCGTCGATGGTTTCATCGTCCCCGATCTGCCGCCCGAGGAGGCGGGCCCCCTGCGAAAAGCCTGTCAGGCGAGGGGGCTGGCCCTGGTCTTTCTCGTTGCCCCCACGACGAGGGAGGAGCGTATAGCCATCATCGCCGACGCCACGCGAGGATTCCTTTACGTGGTGTCACGGTTGGGCATCACGGGGACGGAGCGCAGTCCTGAGGCGGATCTCATCTCCCGTCTCGCTCGGGTGCGCCGCCACGCCAGGACTCCCATCACCGTAGGCTTTGGCATATCGCAGCCCGAGCAGGCGCGCGGGCTGGCCCCTCACGTGGACGGCGTGGTGGTGGGCAGTGCCCTGGTTCGTCGGGCGACAGAAGGGGCACAGGCCGTGCGCGATTTCGTGGCCTCGTTCCGTCCCGCTCTGACAAGGGAACCCCATACGTCCCGGCGGACATAAAACGCATCGTCCGGACTGGCACTTTTGGGTGAGGGCGTCTCGTGCATGGTGCGCGCCGACATCCGAGGGGGAAAAGCGTTCTTATCTGCAGTAGTTCAGCCCGATCCAAAAGAGCACGAGGGCGAGCATGGTGAGCAGTGCGGGCATTCGTCTTTCCTTCCTTTTTTGGGCAGTATGATGGGGGCGATTTCGCGCTTTGCTTGTTATAACGCGGGATTGCCCGTTTCGTTACGGGAAAAGTGCCCAGTGGTCCTCCGGGGGATATCGTCTAAAGGAAGGATCTGTGCGAGGGCGAGCCGTATTCCCAGCACTCAGGCGTTCTCCTGGAACAGTCGCCGGTAGCTCTGGTAGCGTTCCTCGTCTATCTCGCCCGCTTTCACGGCGCGGCGTACCGCACAGTCCGGTTCGTGCATGTGCGTGCAGGTGGCAAAGTGACATTCGTTCAGGTAGGGGGCCATCTCGGGGAAAAAGGCCTCCAACTGCTCTGGGTCCACATCCCAGAGTTGAAAGCGGCGCAGGCCGGGCGTATCCGCTATATAGACGCCGGGTTCGGGGTTGAGTAGCTCGGATACCACCGTCGTGTGCCTGCCCTGATCATGATAGTTGCTGATCTCGCCCACCTTTTGCTCCACGTGGGGCCATATGGTGTTCAGGATGCTCGATTTTCCCGTGCCTGAGGGGCCCACGAGGGCGGATATGCGCTCCTGAACCAGATCCCTTATGATCTCCATCTTCTCGCCCGTTTCCACGCTGGTGTAGATGCTCCTGTAACCGATACGACGGTAGCGATCCAGCAGATGGGGACGCGCATCGGGGGGGAGAAGATCGATCTTGTTGACAACGATGATCGCGGACAGATGGGCCGCCTCGCATGCCACAAGATAGCGGTCCAATACAAAGGGACTGAAGGGGGGATTACGAACAGAAAAGACGACGAGCACCTGATCGAGGTTGGCGATGAGTACCTGCTCCCTGTCCCCATGGGGCTGACGACGGGAGAGCTTGGACGTGCGGGGCAGAACCTCCTCGATGATGCCGCGTCCCTCCTCGGTGGGAGACCAGCGCACGCGATCGCCGATGACCACCAGGTCGCGACGGCTCTTTTTCTGCTTCAGCCGCCCGCGCACGCCGCAGTCGAACACGGTGCCGTTCGTCTGGACATAGTAATGTCCCCCATGGGTGCGGACGACCAGGCCCTGCCGAAGCTGCATAGAAACGTGCCCCGTACCTCCCCTTGTCGATGATCCTCTTTCAAACGTGATATATGTTGAAAGGCAGTTTAACATATAAGAGAGGGAGGGGCAAACTCTCCCTCGGGCTCTTGCGCCCGTGATAAGAATCCGTCCCTCCCGCCCTTGATTCGTCGCATGGGGTCGATGTGTATCGCCCAGCCAGCCTTCCCGGGTGATTAGGCTTCTTCCTCCTCGTAGTGGCCTCCGCTCAGAATGGCCCGCACCTCGGCGGCGTTCTGGGCGCCGCGCAGTCTGGCCATGTGCTCGGCCTCCTGGTCGCGCAGCCGGGTCACGCGGTCGAGGACCTCGGCGAGATACCCGGATGGGAACTTGGCCGCGCCGTTCTCGTCCATGTGGATGATCTCGCCGGGCGCCACGTCCATACCCGCCACGCTCACGGGCACGTTCACGGCATGGATGGCCATGTTGCCGTGTCCGGCACACACGCCGCCCGTCAGGTACTGAAAGTCCATCTCCCGAATCTCATCGATGTCGCGGGAGGGCCCGTTGCTGATGGCGCCCACGCAGCCCGATGCCTGCATGGCCGTGGTCATGTTGCCGCCGGACAGCCCCACCTTGTTGGCGATCTCGGGGGGGAAGCGCTGCTCGAATACAAAGATGGTGGGATTGGGGGATGCCTCCATGGCCGCGATCACGTCAGAAAGGGACAGCCCCTCATAGTTCGGATCGGGAGGGCCGTACACACAGGTGACCGCATAGCCGGCCACGGCGCCCAGTTCCGGGTACCAGCAACGCAGACTGGCGTCCGTGTACCAGTTCTGGCTCCAGGGGTTGTACAGCCCCAGGCAGATGGGATTGCCCGGATAGGTGGCCACCACGTTGGTGATGGACGGCGTATCAAAGTCCGTCAAGGCCTCGAGTATTTCCTGATCGTTGGACATCGTTTTCTCCTTTTGTTATGAATTGGCGAACTGTAAAGGGGGCGCGACGCGTTCACTCATCGATCATCCCCTCGAACACGTGCCGTGTTCGGGTCCAGTCTAGCACACGCGGCGGGGAGGCGCAAGCCCTGGCCCCACCTATTCTCCGGCTCCGTCGCTCAGATGCGCATAAAATCCTTTGGGAGCCAGCTCCGTAAAGTCACCCGCGGTCAGCAGATGTTTGCGGATATCCAGGCAGAGGTCGCATTTGGAGACATATCCGTCGTCGCGCGTCTCATAATCGAAATCGCGGGCGAAATCCAGCAGGCCCTCTGCGTCCTCGGCGATCAGGTGCGCCAGTATGGGATGCGCCTCCAGGTCGATACCCTCTGTGGTCAGGCGTTCCAGGTCGTGCCAGTTTCCCAGGGATATGCCGCCGCAGTATCCGGGGAGAAAATGGCCATAGTTGTCAAAGTGGTTGTGCCAGTTGCGCAGGAAGGAGGGGCGGCAGGGCTGCCCGAAATAGGCCTCGGCGGGGCGGCGGGCATGGGATGCCTGTAGCTTGTGGGCGGCGCGGCCCATCAAAAACAGCTCCACGTGCTGGGCGGCGCGGGCGTCGCTGGTCATCTCGGCATATTCCTGGAGGGAGAGGCGCCCCTCGATGCCCAGTCGTTTGAACTGCCGATAGTAGGCCTGCTGGTAGACCATGACGTTGGCGCCGAACACGCGCTGGCTCACGCGGACGCAGCGCTCCGTGCGCTCAAAGGGCACATATTCGGCATAGAAGGGGTTCACCGAGATGAGGATGCCCCTGAGGCCGGCCCCCTGAAGCCGGCGCAGTCTGTCCTCAACCTCCTCATCGTCGCGGCACCAGAAGCCGTTGGTCTCCACAAAGGTGGAGGGGATATCCAGCGCGTCGGCGATCTCTACCGCCCTCCGCAACAGCTCATAGTTCAAAAAGGGCTCGCCGCCGGTAAAGTGCAGGCCCTGGTTGAGGCTGATCCCCTCGGGACCGGCCGGACTGGGTCGGATGGTGGAGGCAAGTTGCGCCAGGCCCTCTTCCAGTTCCTCTTGGCCGATCCAGTCGCCATCCCACTGAGGGGAGCAGGCGTACATGCAGTGCCGGCACGCCGCGGAGCATTTGTAAGATAGGATCAGGCCTCCCGAGATGGGCTGTGGTACGGTCATGCGCCCTTTGTCCATTTTTCGTCCCTCCTCCACCATTCGATTGCAGATTGCTTGCCCCTTCTCATTCTCTTATAATTGTATACGAACCGTCCGTCATCAGACAATATCCTTGAAAAAGCGTGTGTCGGCCGCGACGTGAGCGGCGGGGATAGCTGTCTTTTCGTACAGGTGGGATGTTACATGGCCTCCGATAATGACAAAGAGACGATCCTGCAGGCCCTTTGGCGGGACAGGGTGCACGTGGCGCCCCGAGCCTTTGAGCTCTCGCCGCCCTCGGTGCAGGAGCGCTTTGACTACGCCCTACAGGCCACGGACGTCGTTTTGGATCTGTTGTGTCCCTTTCCCACGGGATTGTTGCGCCTGTGGCAGGATGCTCCCCGTGGCCACGTGGTCGTCACCCATCGCCCGTCGACTTACCGTCCAGGGCCTCAGCCCTGGCGTGATGGCCAGTTGGACGGCGTGTGTTACCTCTCCTTGGGCGACCTCGACGAGGAAAAGAGGGTGGCCATGGTGACCCTTTTTCATCTCCTCGATCACGTCTGGGGTAGCCAAGGGGCGGTCGGTGAGCCCTGGCTCTCCGATGGAGGGGGCATCACGGGGCGCCTGGAGCGCGTGGGAGAGCGGTTCGCCAAGATCCAAGCCCTGGGGTATGGACACGAGGCGCTTGGTGTGTCCAGCGCCCACGATTACTTTGCCCATGCCCTGTGGCTGTACTTTGAAGCGCGCCAGCGACTCAACGTCCTCGATCCCCTTCTGGAAAAACTCTATCGGGGGACGCTTTTGCGCGAGAACCTGTGGTGAGTCGGGCGCTCAGGGCTGTGTGGGGGCCTCCCCGACGAGATCGTACTCCCTGGCCTGCACTATCTCTGCTTCCACCAAATCGCCCGTGGGAAATTCTCCGGGCAATAGCACCATCCCATCGATCTCTGGCGCGTGGCGATAGCTCCTCCCCACACTGATGCCGTCCCCCGCGCCATCTATCAGGATGGGCAGCGAGCGTCCCACCTGCTCCCGATTGTGGCCCAGCGAGATCTCTTGCTGGAGAAGCATGGCCCGCTCGTAGCGTTCGGCGATCACCTGGCGCGGGACGCGGTCGGGCAGTTTGGCAGCGGCGGTGCCCTCCTCGGGGCAATAGGCAAAAACTCCCACATGATCGAAGGCCAGGTCGTCCATCACCCGCAGGAGGGTCTCGAATTCCTCCTCCGTCTCCCCCGGATACCCCACGATAAAGGTGGAGCGCAGGGCGATGTCGGGCATGGCCTGGCGCAGGGATTCCACCAGATCATAGACGCCGGCCATGGCGGGAGAGCGGTGCATGCGGCGCAGGACGTCGGGATGCCCGTGCTGCAGGGGGATGTCCAGGTAGTGGCACACGGGGTCCAGTTCGGCCATGGCGTGTATCAGTTCCTCGCTGACGTGCTGGGGATAGGCGTACAGGATGCGCAGCCAATCCAGTTGCGGGACCTCTTTGCCGATGGACCGCAGGAGCGATGGCAGGGTACTGTCGTCTGCGCGATCCCGCCCATAGGCGGTGGTATCCTGGGCGATGAGAACGATCTCACGCACGCCCTCGGCCACCAGTTCGCGGGCCTCGCGCAGGATATCGCTCTTCGGTTTGCTGCGCTGAGGGCCTTTGATGAGGGGGATGGCGCAAAAGGCGCAGGGGGCATCGCAGCCGTCGGCGATCTTGAGGTAGGCGGTGCCTCCCGTGACGGCGTGGCGCCGCACCGAGGCCACCAGGTTCCCCCTTTGTTCGATATAATCCACATCCTCATCCCTGCGCTGCAGTTCCCTGACCAGGGAGGTGACCTCGGGCCAGGAGCGGGTGCCGATGATGGCGTCCACGCCGGGGACGCGGCGCAGGACATGCCCCTCGTAGCGTTGTGGTAGACAGCCTGCCGCTATCAGCTTCTGAGAGGGCTTTTTATCGGCGGCCAGTTCCTCCAGCATCCCGTACGCCTCCTGGCGGGCAGCCTCTATAAAGGCGCAGGTGTTGAGGATGAGCAGGTCGGCTTCTTCCCGTTCCTCCACCAAGGTGTGACCCTCCTGGCGCAGGAGCTGGGCCATCATCTCCGAATCGACCACGTTCTTGGGACAGCCCAGCGTGATGATGTGAAATCTCATACCCTTTCCTCATAAAAAGAGGCCGGCGTACAGGACGTCAGCCTCATGGTGTGCGTGTGAATTATGGGGACGTTTGCCCTAGGCTTCGGGGAGGTTGTCCAGCGTGTATTCCACGTCCAACACCTCGCCCGACGCTCCGAGCGCCCCCACCTGCACCCCGTTCACCGTCAAAGAGATGCCTCCCGCATTGCCGACGCGCAGGGCGATGCGCTCGCCGGCCGTCCAGGAACGCTCCTCCCCCTCTTCGAGGACTCCCATAAAGACCTCTTCCCCGTCACTTGTCACCTCGACATAGGTGGCCGCTATAAAGTCCGCCTGGACGACGATACCCCCCATCGCTGTGGCGGCCGATGTTGGTCTGGGCGTATAGGCCGGCGTCGGCGTCGCCAACATCGATGTTGTTGCTGTGGGGGATGGGGTGGCCATGGCTTCCTGCGTGGGGGTATCCTCCTCTGTGAGGGCCCCCACGGCCTCTCCCGCCGTGGGGGAGGGGGAGGCCGTGGTTTGGCTCGGCGTCGGTGTGGTATCGGGGGCGCGGGTAGAGACTGTGGCCGGCGTGGGTTGGGTTCTGGATATGGGCCAGGGATCCCTCTGCAGGTAGAAGCGATTATAGGCGTACCACGCGACCAGCGCACAGATAAGGAGGATCATGATCCCCAAAAAGATGGCCCCCCACAACCTGGGGCGTGCGCCTGCCAACAGCGGCTCGTTCAATACGCGGGGAACGTTGGGGGAGGGTTCCCCCTTTATCTTGCGGTAGGAAGCGAGTATCTCTTCTGCGTCCAGCCCCAAAAAGGAGGCATAGTTACGCAGCAGGCCCTTGGCATAGGTCCCTGCGGGCAGGTCATCGAAGCGCTCTTCCTCCAGGGCTTGAATAAGGGTATCCTGTATGTGGGTCCTTTCCTCCACATCGGCATAGGAAAGGCCGTGTTCCTCGCGTGCTTCTCGTAGACGGTCGCCGAGCTCCCCCACCTATTCTCTGTCCTCCCCACCATCGATTACAAAATCCTACTATACATGTGAAGCAGGCGTATGTCAAAGGTTCGTTTCATCTG
>CAZMOW010000007.1:0-56478 GCA_964567975.1 uncultured Anaerolineales bacterium
GTCAAGCATCGCTTCAAGTTTCAAACCAGGCTCGAACGGCAGAGGGGGCATCGCTGGTGCTTTGCGCCAGGTCCAACTGCCACCCCTTGTAGTAGATGCGCTGCCCCTCCTCATCGCGAAAGACGGTGACGTATCCCGACATATTTCCCTCCAATGGTCTGTCCGTCACCAGCACCACTTTCTGGGGAATCGGTTTGTGAAGTCGAAGGCGCGCCCCGCCGCTTTTATCAGCGATGAGATAATCGTCGACGAACAGTTCGCGTCGAGAGCCGATGTGGATCGCACCATCTGTACTCACGTTAGCAACTCTTTTGGAATCTGTCATCAGTCGCCTGGGAGCGGATTAACGATCCACCCCACCCTGCACCGCCAATTGACGGCGCTCACAAGTTCCCATAGGTGCGGAACACGTCCTCCACGGACATCCCCTCGCGGATCTCCCGTCGCTCGTCGGCCTCGGCATCCAGCAATTCCTCGCAACGCAGCATCACCTCGTCCACCAACTCCTCCGGTATCACCTGCACGCCGTCGCTGTCGCCAAAGATGAAATCCCCCGGCTGTACGATCACCGAGTGCCTCAGGTGTCCTGGCATATAGATGGGAATGTCGACCTCCTCCACGATCCAGCCCGTCTTGGCGTTGGGTGTCGTGCCCATGGTAAAGACGGGAAAATCGTCCATCTGTCGGATGATGCGCGTGTCGCGGATATTTCCCGCCATGAGCAACCCCACTGCCCCCAGGGACTGTGCCAGATGGGAGCTCATCTCGCCCCATTGGGCGCAGAGAAAGCTGGGGCCCGTGTCGATGCAGATCACGGAGCCTGATTTGACGGCCTCCAGTATCTGGCGCTGGCACGGGCCGCCGCCCCAGGCTGCGTCTCCCCGAGCGTGGAGGGTCTCCTCCGTTTCCGCATGGGCATGCATCTTTACCGTCAGGGCGGAGCCGGCGAGGATCATGTCCCGATCCAAGGCACAAAGCTTGTCTGAAAGGGTGGTATCCCGCACGCCCAGGGACCAGAGTTTGTCGAACACCAATCCCCCGTAGAAGCGCTTGTAGCGCCGCACTCGTTCCCCATCGTCGATATCCAGATGGCGGTAATCTGACATATGACCTCCTCATCCATATCATAAACGTCCCATCGCTACACGTCGGCCTCAGCGGGTGTCGCCATATCCTGCGTCCAATAGTGGCCGTAGGTGGCGTTCGCGTTATAGGCGTATCCCACACCAATGTGGCAGTAATCGGGATTAAGAATATTGGCGCGATGGCCGTCGCTCTTCATCCAAATGTCGACCACCTGTTCGGGGGTACTACACCCTGCAGCGATGTTCTCCCCCAACGCCCCTGGCGTATAGCCCGCACGCAAGATACGATCCCTCGGGGTGGAGCCGTCGGAGCCAGTATGGTCCACAAAATCATTGCATGCCATATCCTCGCTGTGCCCCCTGGCAGCGTCCATGAGCGCCGGGGACTTTTTCAGGGTCGCGAGCCCCCTTGAAGTGCGCTCCTGATTGACCAGTTCGATAACGCGCTGTTCGAAAGTCGGGTCAATTATCGGGGTGCAGGTCAATGTTGGAGTGGGGCTACCGGCGCCATAGACCAGGGGAAGATTCAGCTGATACGTGCTAGGCGCTGTGAGGGCCGGCGGCGGAGCAATCGCCCCAAAGAGGGCGCTCCAGATAGCGGCAGCCAACAGCATAAATGTGAGGCCTGTAGGAAATGGCTTCATGCACCTCCTCTAACGATCTCTGATACTTCAAAGATATGATGCATGAAAGCGGACATTTGTCAAAGCCCTGCGGAGTGGGCGGAGCAGATATGGGCGTGGCGAGAGAGGGGGCTGGACGTATATGCCTACTTGAACAATACGGCACGCGGCCACGCCATCAAGGATGCGCAACGACTTGGGGATATGCTGAACTAGCTGACGTGCGAGGCGCAGGATACGGACGGTACCATCACCACAGCGTAAAGCCGCCGTCCACCACCAGGTCGTGGCCTGTGACATAGTCGGAGGTCTCGGAGGCCAAATAGACGAGAGCGCCCTGCAGATCGTCGGTCCCGGCCATGCGGCCCATGGGGATTTCCTCCAGCCAGCCCGGGACCAGATGGCTCACCTGATCGACGAGCGCCGTGCGCGTATACCCGGGGCTGATGCAATTCACCCGCACGCCACGCGGGGCCCACTCGGCGGCCATGGACCTGGTCAGGTGCACCACGCCCGCCTTGGAAGCGTTGTAGGCCACCTGGTTCTGGGGACGGTTGACGATGCAGGCCGACATGGAGGCTGTATTGATGATCTTGCCATAGCCCTGCTCCAGCATGACGCGCCCCTCAGCCTGGCAACAGAGGAAGACGCCCTTGAGGTTGACGTCGATGACATCGTCCCAGTTCTCCTCACTCATCTTCTCGGCGTCGGCCCAGCGGCCGATGCCGGCGTTGTTGACGCCGATATCGAGCTTGCCCCAGGCATCTACGATCTGCTGCACCATCTCCTGCACCTGATCCTTCTGCGTGACGTCCACCTCCAGGGCCATAGAATGCACGCCGAGCTCTCGTATTTCCTGCGCCACCGTGTGTGCCGTGTCAGGATTGATGTCCACGATGGCCACGTCAGCGCCCGCCTCGGCCAGGGCCAGCGCAAAGGCCCGCCCGATGCCCTGTCCAGAGCCGGTTACCAGGGCCGTGTGTTCTGCCAGGGAGAATCTATCGAGAATACCCATCACAACGCTCCTTCTGCATCATCAGAGTCCGACTTGTTTGCAATAAGGCCCAAGGCACGCGGCGTGACGCAGCACCACCCTACAACCCTTTGTCTCTATCCCAACAGTTCCATATTGACATAGGGCACAAAGACCCGCCGTCCGCTGGGCAATTCGACCACGGCGCCCTCGGCGCGGGTGCCGATACCCGTCTCGCGGGGAGATTCGGAGAGGGAGACGATCTCGCCCAAGTGTCCGCGGTAGGGGGAACGGGTCAGGCGGACGCGCGCCCCTTCTTGCAGGGAGCACGCGGCGCCAACTGAGGTCGGGGGTTCCTCATCTGTGCGCAGGGGCACGATCACCTCCGCATCCTTTTCCTCATCGGGCGTCCCCGAGATCACCGCCGGGCGCCCATGATAGGTACGCAGGGTGTAAAAGATGGGTTCGGCCATGGGAACCTCGCCCACTCCCTCGGTGACGACGAGGGGCAAATCGAGTCGCTCACAGATCCTTCTGAGACCGGCGGATATGCTCCCCACGACGAGCCCCCCGAGCCTGAACTGCCGCGCCCGAAACAGGACACGGGAATCATGCAATACCCCGCCCACGAGGATGGCGCCACGATAGCGCAGGCTCACCTGCTCCCAACCGAGGGGTTCCGCCGCATCAGAAGCGGTGACAACGAGGACGCCCTTGCCCTCCCCCCCACTGCCCCACACCCCGCGCACATGGGCTCCCGTGGTGCGAATGGAAACGCCCCGATGAGGATAGGTCTCCACGACCTCGCCGGGGATATAGGCATTCAGGACATGGGGTTGAGGATCCTGCCGCAAAAAGATATAGCCATCTCCCACGTCCTGCACCGTGCCACAAAAGGGCGCCAGGACCTGTTTTCTGGGCCAGCTCAAAAGCGAGGGTTTTGCCAGGGGGTCTCCCGCCTCCACGTGATCTCCCGCCGAGATCTGCATCTGGCGCGCGGCCCTGGCCGCGTCCACACCCAGCGCGCCGACCACGTCGATGACGCGCACCCCTCCCGGAAGGGAACAGCGGGCCACGGCATCGCCGGGGATCACCCGATCCCCCCTGTGTACCAAGAGTTCACCCGCCATGGGAAGCACGCGGCGGCGTACGATCTGGGTTAGGGCCGAAAAGTGGGGCTCATGGGTTATCGGTATCATCGATCAGACTCTCCAACCATTCCTGTAGTTTGGTGCGGCAGTGCTGAGCGTCCTGGGGCAAGGAGAGGGGGCGTCCCCGCGTATCGACGATGATGCCCAACCCACCTCCCCGGACCCGTGTCTTTCCGCCCAGACCCGGGCGCCCCAATCCGATGTCAAAGTGACGGCTGGGGCGGACCTCGATGGTGGCGAGTTGATCCAGGGAGAGGGGGATACGACGAATGACGCCAGCGGGAAGGTCCTCCTCTACCACCTGTCCATCCTCCCTGGTGATCTTGATCTGCAGGGCGTGCTCGCCATCCCGGGCTTGGCCGATGGGGGAGAGTACTATTCCCAACTCCCGATATCCGTCACGTTCCAGAACCTGGGTGGCGGCCAGAGGAACCCTATCGGCCAGGGCGCCCAGTTGGGGCCAGATCGACCCCCAGTCCATCACGAGACGCGCCAACCCCGTGGGCTGCAGGGCGTCCAGCAGCGAGAGGATCACCAGACCGTCCTTGAGGCTATGAGCAAAGCACCCACCCCGCACGGCAATCAGATCAAATGGGGGCGTCGTCCCATGTTTCTCATCATCGAGGGGCTCCCAATACTGACGGCGTACACGCCGCATGGTGGCCAGGAGATTCTGGCGTGCCACAGCATGACACAAAAGCAGATCCTCCATCGTCTGGGGTATGCTCTGGGGACGCAACCATCCGTTCTCCACACGACTCGCCAGTTCTTCTCTCTCCATGGACATGGGCAACCAGCGGGCAACATCCTCAAGAGAGGTCCCATGATACAGATCACAGCAATTCCGGCTCGTCCCCAAAGCGCCGGCCATGGCCCATTGATATTTCTCCCCCTGGGCTGCGCCCACGTAGGTGCTCGCACCTCCCGCATCCACGCCCAGCACCCCCTGGGATAGTTCGTTACGCCGGGCCATAAAGCGGAAGAGCTGGCTCAGGGCATCGCTGGTGGAAGCGATGGGCGTCTCGCTCCAGTCGCGCAGGCGCCGATAGCCGGGCAGGCTAGCGAGCTTGACCTGCGAATAGATGCTGGCCAGCTCCCTCTGCAGTTCCACCAGACTTTCGGTGTCCGCATCGGGGCGCACATTGTCCACCACGCGCAGATCGAACTGTGCAGAGACGAAATCGGCCACGGGGCGCCGTGCCTCCTGATTGCCCGCAAAGAGGACGATGGGGCGCTCCTCTTCTTCAAAATCCTCATAGATATTTGCGAGCACGCGCGCGGCCTGTGCCAGGGGAGCCGTGGGCCCCCTGTCCACCCCCCCCACCATGACGACGACCTCGGGAGGACACGCACGCAACTCGGCGAGCACCTCCTCGTTCCAGCGCTGAGAACGGTTCCCCAGGGCCACGACCTGGCCGACGACAGCGTTCGAGCCCCGGCAGGCATGTTGGGCACTCTTTATGCTAAGATCATCCGTCAAACCGATGACGGCACATTGCAGAGGCGGTGCGGCGCTGGAGGTGGCCACAAAAGCGTCCACTCCCTCGACAGCGCCCCTCTCCGGGATGATGAATCCCCCCTCCTTATCCAGAAAGCGCCGGCGGGCGATCTGTTCCAACCGCTCCACCGCCCGGCGCAGTCCCAGGGTCACGTCATTTTCGAAGCGTCCCAGGGTCGTCGGCACCTCGGCATGGGCCACCAGGCGATAGATGCCCTCCACCCGATCGATAAGACATACGTGGGTCAATATACTGCCAACATCAGCGGCGATAATGGAGGCGATCTTTATCTCGCTCACGGGTCACAGCCCCACATTTACAAAACGCACAACCCAGTCGTAGAGAAAAGCGAGGCGACTCTTCAGGATAGTAAAGAAAGAGAGCGTCGCCCCCGCCAACAGGGCGCCGAACCCGATCATCATCACCTTCCGCCCCGCCCCCTGCAAGATCTCCAGCAGGCCATAGCCCATCCCCTTATCCCCCTCATCCTCCGGGGCAGAGAAATGGAAAACGGTCAGGACGGTTATCGTCCCCAGGACAACGAGCAAAGCGTCGATGGCGTGTGCCCAACCGATCAAGCCCGAACCATAATCAGAGGGGGACACGGAAAGAAAGGAAGCCTGCAATTGGGGCAGCAGGGTGCCCGTGATGACGCCTCCCAGAGCCAGGGCGGCGCCGGTGCCAAAGAGAACACCCAAAGGCAGATTGCCCAGTGCGGAGACGGGCTTTACCCCGCGCGCCAGAAGGCACACGCCCAGGGCGAAAAAGAGGCCGTAATGCCAGTACCCCCCCGGATCCGCCAGCAGCAGACGCAACCTGGGCCAGAGCACGTTGCTCCAGGCCAAAGAGGCGGCATAGCCGGCTGCGACTCCCACAAAAAGATACTCGGCCAGCCGGAAAAAGGGGTTGTCGCCCAGGACAAAGCTAAGCACGGCCAGCGTCAACAGGGCGGCGAACCATACTCCCACCACTTCTACGGTGGTCGGCGGCAAATGAACGAGCGCATCCACAACAGTCCGCAATATAGCCTCCTTCTAGATCCTCGGCGGGGCTCTCAATCCCTGCTAATATAAACGACGTTGGTGATGACGGCGACGAGAAGCATGACGAAGAACAGAAATACGTCGGCATCGACGGTTCGCCCCGCCATCCCCTCCATTCCGCTGGCTCTCTCATACTCGGGCGCGCCATAGGCTCCCCCGACCAACGTCTCCAGTTGCCCCGCCTGCTCATAGGGCACGAGCAAGGGTTCGATCCTGGTACTAACCAGGGCGTGCAGCAGGATGATATTCCCGCGCCGCACCTGCTCTATCCAACGTCGTACGATGTCGGTCTCGTCCGAGAGGACGATGATGTGTTCCAGGTCCGTCACAGAAGCGATGCCACCGGTGACGGGCAGTTCGCTCAGGGGCTGATGACGGATATGATCCTCCTTGAAAGCATAGCCCAAGCCCTTTTTCAGCGTCCGCAGGCCAGCCTCCTGCCCGGGCAAATAGCCCAGGATGACATAGTCCTCCCCGTAGCGATAGCCCTCCATCTCCCCGGCGACCGTCGTGCATATCTTTTCCGCCATTCCGACCCCCTCGGGCTTGGTGCTCATGGCCACCATGGGCACCGACCGTGCCGCCAATTGCCGCACCAGGGCCAGGGCCAGGGGATCCAGTTCCCCTGCATAGGATGGGCTATAATCAAAAGAGACAAGCACGGGCGTATGAACCGACAGGTTGGAGACCGTATCCACCAGCCCTCCAACACTCTGGCGGGGTAATACCCAGTGGGCGGTCTGGCCGCCGGTGAAAAAAGGAGCCAGGGCGGCAACGAGCACCAGGAGATGGAGGAGCACGCGGCCCAACCCCGACAAGGGCTGAGGGCCTTTGGCCTCCTCTTTCGAGGGCACCTCCTGGAGGGGCGCTCCCTCCTCGGCTATGCGTCGAAGCAGCGCAGCATCGGCCCGTTCTTCCTCCGTCGGCTCCTTGGAGGGGAGGGGCTCGGCGCGATGGGGCAGGGAGATCCCCACCTCCAGGGGCAGGCCATCCTGCACGCCCTCCAGGGGATGCGCCGCAATCTGGGGCAGCACCTCCTCCTCTCGCTCCTCGGGCGTCTCCACCGTCTCGTCCTCCTGCTCCTCAGAGGGCAGCTCCTTTTCGGCGGGCGGTTTCTCTTCCTCCCGCGTCAGGGGTTCCTCTACCTCCTCCGCCTCGATAAAAGGCGGTAGCGTCTCAGGGGACTCTTTGTCAGGGGACGGCTCCTCCCCTGCGGCAGTCAGGGTCTCCTCGGATTCCTCCCCTGTTCCCTCCATCTTTTCCGTAAGAAAGGGGGGAATGGCCTTCTCTTCTGCATCCCCCGCCTTTTCGGTCACCGTTTCCTCCGCGATCGGCGGCTCTCCCGCCGCTTTCGGGGCGGCCCCTCTCAACCTCTCCAGGCAGCGGTGACAGAAGATATTGTCGGCGGGGTTAAGGGCGCCACATGCTGGACAGGCGCGATACACAAAATCCTCCAGACTCTCGCCACAGGCCTCACAGACCTCCGCGTCTTTGGGATTCCTATGCTGGCATGCCGGACAGACGATCATTATCTTTGCTCCTACGATCTGGCGTACGGCTTATCCACGGCCAGGAGAACGCGCAGGGAGGTAGTAATGGTTCCCAGCGCAATGCCCAAGAGGAGGCCGCGCATGCTTGCCGTGACGGGGACTTTTAATACCCAGTCCCGCAGAGGGGGTATATACGGCGAGAGGCTGGCGCTGAATGGTAGTTGGGCGAACAATACAAAGAGACTGCTAATCAACAGTATGGCCGCCGCGGCATCCCGTATCTTGAAGGCGCGATAGGCTGCACTGACCACGAAAAAGGCCAGCAGGGCCGTCATGGTGGATTGAAGCGGATAGTAGATATAGTCAAACAGCCAGTCTATACCCGGCGAATCGGGCAGCAAGATGCCCAGGGCCACGGTGATCAGGAGGGCCAACACGAGTACAAAACTCGCCCCGCGATCTCCCTCCCCCAGCGTCATGCGCCGCAGATGGACGAGAAGAATATTCAGCAGGCCCAGCAACAGGGCAAAGGCGGCCAGGATCGCCACCCCTTCCACCAGGATCGCTCCCGCCGCGTCGATTTGGGGACTGTCAAAGAAAAAGTCCAGCAGCGCCAAACCGCCGCAAAAGAGGGCCGCAGTGACGGGTAAAAACTTTTTCATCGCCTAATTTAACCCCAGTAACCCAAGGAGGCCATCACGACCCCCGCAATGATGGAAAAGACGAGTACGACACGCAGGTAATCCTGCGTCGCCAGGCTGCCCAGATGGCTTGGTCGATGCAAATAGGCCCCCGCCGCATAGAGTTCCTCGCCGATGACGGCCTCATCCAAAGAAAGCCACATAAGCATGGCCGAGGAGGGATCGCTCGTCCCCCCGATCTGCAAGAATCCCCGTCCGCTTGGGGCCTCGGAGATCCACAAGCCCTCAGCGCCGAACTGGCCAAGGGCTATGTGAGCCAGAGGTTCCCTCTCTCGCAGCGTATCATAGGTACCGGCTGCATAGGCGAGGGGATCGGGCCCGTAAAAGCGCATCGCCGCGCCGCCCGCTTCTCCCGGCGGGCTTTCGAGCTTTTGCAGAACGCCGTGTGCCGTGGCAAACACCGTGGGGCTGCCGGCCGTGCCCACAAGGGGATAGGGATACTCGGCGGAGCGACGCGTCAGGTAATCCATGGCTGTGATGCCCATCAGCGCCTGGGGCGTCGCCTCCGTACCCAGTTGTCCCGATCCCACACTCAGATGCAGGGACTGACCGCTCTCAGCGGCATGGCTCACCAATCGCCGCATCCTCTCATAGACACCGATGGGGCGAAGGGGAAAGCGTCCGTCGCGCCGGGCACGAAGCGTAAAGACGCCGAACATCAGCGCCGAGATGAAAAGGGTCAGCAAGGCCATCACATCGACGGTGGAAAAGATGGCATATATGAACGACATCATCTATCCTCCCTTCTCACATCCACGGCGCTCCTGCTCGAGCCTCTCCAACAACTTATCCACCTTTGCGCGATCCTCCAAAAGGCTGGCATAGCCCCCAGTTTCCCGAGACAGGGGGCCCAAAAGGGGCTGGAGCAGCAACAAACACTGACTGCCCAGAAAGCTAAAGGGCCTGAGCAATTCCAAGAGCAGAATGGTCGGCGTGATCAACTTGTGCCTCACGACGACATCGACCAACCCCTCCATCACCTCTCGCTCGCTTTCCGTGAGTTCTGGCGTCCCGAGATCGCTCAAGGACGATCCGACCATAGTATAACACAAAGGCTCCTCAATCTCTAGCCCCTTTGCGCCTTTCGCCAACCATATGCGCGATGACATGGAACTGCCTGCGCAGCCAATGCCAGGGGCTATTGCTGCGTTCTTCGATGGCTTTGATAGCCACTTGTGCCATCTCTCCGATGGAGCGGTCGAAAAGGACGGTGTCATCCTCCAAAAGGGCCTCCAATGGCACGATGCTCTCCACACCGCCGATCTTTGCCAGCCCCCGTGCTGCGTACCAGCGCACAACGGGATCCCCATTCTTGAGACACTGGACCAGCGTCCTGCGGGCCCTGTCCGTCACTATGTTCCCCAGAGCGGCCGTGACGCTGCCTCTCACCAGGGACTGGGCATCCGAAAGGGCATCTTTCAGGGCATCCACGCTTTCCGGAGCGGCAATCCGGCCCAGGGCGTGTCCCGCCGCGCTCCGCACCCACAGGGACTCGTCCGTCAAGGACTTGCCAAGGGGGCGCGCACCCTGTCTATCGCCTATCCGTCCCAATGCGGCGGCCGCACTGGCACGCACCAGGGGAGCATCATCCTCTTGCAGTGCCGACACAAGTGGATCGATGGCTCGCGGGTGACCCCACAGCCCCAACCCATCGACGATAGCCGCCCGGGTTCGTGCTTTGCCGTCCCGCAATCCCCGCTCCAGCCGCATCCAGAACTCTTTGAAAGTGAGAAAACGGTCCGAACGCCTTACCCAAAGCATACTACCCAACGGACCACGCCCCTGCGATACACGGGCCGTTTCCGCCAGGGCCTCACTCGCGTGCCAACGCACAAAGGGGTGCGGATCCCGAAGAAAATCCAAAAGGGTTTCCACCGCATCGCCGTGCAGGTCGCCCCCCAGGGCGGCCGCACTGCGCCATCGTGCCACGACATCCTCTGTTTCGGTCTCCACGATCAACTCACCCCCTGCATCCTGCATGAGGCATCGAGACGAGTATACCATGCACGGTAAAGCTCCGCAAGCAGAATGCACGCTGTCCATAGGTGAACACTATTAACGCCGTCTTTAACGAATTCCGGAGTTGCCACGGGAGGCTCCGGACGAACTTTTTCTGTTCGCATACAGACTGCAAAAATTGTACTATATATGTTAAAATAGACTTGTAGTTCTTGCAGTCAATCCGTTATTCTACGCAGGGGCGATGAGGAGACCTATGCTTCTGGACATCCTGATCATCTTTATCATTCCGCTACTCTTATTACTCATCGTATTGGGCTTTGTTACCTTGAACAGGTACATAACGTACAAAGAACGCGTGGCTATGATGCGATCGGGCTTTCCCGTAGAGGCGATGCATCGCGACGCTGAGGAGCGACAGGGCAATCGCGGCGTTCTATGGGGAGGGGTCATCACAGCCATGAGTGGCCTGGCCCTGCTGTTGAGCCTGGCCACGCTGGGGATGGGCGTGTGGTTATTGGCCGGGCTGCTGCCCCTTTTTGTCGGCCTGGGCATCGTCCTCATCTATTATATGACGTTGGGGTCTGGCCCCACTCCCCAAAAAACGGCCCGGGATACGAACGGCGAAAAAGAGAGGACGGATACCGGGGTAGTGGACGATGCGGATATTTGGGAACGTGACGAAGAGTAGTAGACTATAGACGTCAGAAAGATGGCAGGCATAAGAGATCCCCTTTCCGACCTTGTAACCGCATATCAGAACGGCGACGAGACGGCTTTTCGCGAGCTGCTGGAGAAGACGCAAGAGGACGTATATAATCTGGCGTATCATATGCTGGGCAACGCGCAGGAGGCCGAGGATACAACACAGGAGGTATATCTCCGTGCATGGCGCGGCCTGCCCGACTTTCGAGGCGAGGCCAAGTTCACTACCTGGCTCTACAGCATCACGACAAACGCGTGTCTGAACCGACGCCGGGACTTTGGCCAGAGGTTACGCGTCATAGACGATGAGGATGCCCTGGAAGACTCTATATCCGAGTACGGCGATCCCGCAGAGGCAACGATGCGCCGAGAAGAAAAGGCTGTTCTCTGGAAGACGGTAAAATACCTACCTCCCAAATATCGCACGGTTATCGACCTGTTCTATCAAAAGCAACTTTCGTATCAAGAGATCGCCCAACTCTTGTCCATCCCTTTGGGCACTGTCAAAGGACATTTGAATCGGGCACGCAAAGCCCTGGCCAAGAGACTGCGGCACAAGGAGGAGGTCCCGAGTGCTTTCGTGTAGACGGGCACAAGAAAAACTCTCTCAGTATATAGCGGACGGAGAGCCTGCTTCCCCGCACTATGGGGCGCTACGCAATCATCTGGCATCGTGTTCTGCCTGCCGGGCCCATGCCCGGCGTCTGCGGCAGGTGGAGGAGGCCCTGCACACATATCCCCGCGCCCATCCAAACCCCCTGCTAACGGACCGTATCCTGAAAGCCGTGGGTAGGGAACGCGCCGCAATGGAAGAATGGCATCCCCTATCCTGGGATATGTGGTTACCCGTCGTGGTCTTTATCCTGGCCCTTCTCATCGCCGGCGCCTCCCTACCACAGGGGATACTCGCTCGCGTTCCCGATACCCGGCTGACTGAAACGCTGGTGACCTGGCCCTCTTTTCTTCAGAGCAGATCCGCCCTGTGGGGCAAGATGGAAAAAGAGTTGTTATGGGCCGTCGCAACTGGTATATTTGCCAGCATAGCAGGGCTCGGCATGGGCATCACCCTGGCCTACTGGAGCAAGCTAGACGCCGTCGATCTGGGAGATCTGGAACAGCGGCTTACAAACACGGCCCTACGGCTCTGGAGACGTGCGCGTCACGTTTGACGCGAGCCCGCCGGGGCGGGCATACTGTACGCGTCTTCTCTACGGTGTACTGGTAGAGCCGCAGGGCAAGCGTGAAAACCCTTGGTCAAAAGTATCGGGTGAGGACGTATGATGTCGTACGTTACAGGAGATCGCGTATTCCATCCCTTCTTTGGGGCGGGGACGGTTGCAAGTGTCGAGACGAAAAAGATCGCTGGAAAGCGGCGGCGCTATTACGTCATCGATATGGTGATGGATGCCATGCAGATAATGGTTCCGGTGGATCGTGTCAGTGCCATCGGGCTGCGAAAGGTGGGAGATGGAAGACGATTGCAAGAAACGCTTTACGCCCTCGATGGCGTGCCAGAGATCAGGGAAGCAAAAGGAACTGCACGCCGGACGCGACAGGAAGAGATGCGCGAACGACTCAAGTCGGGATCCTTTGTCCAGATAAGGGACACAGTGCGCGAACTGCACATAATGCAACAGGAACGCCCCCTGGGTATGATGGATCGGGAAATCCTAAAGCAGGGCAAACGCTTTCTGGCCGGGGAACTGGCCCTGGCCCTGGAGCTAGAAGGAGAAAGAGCCCTCCAAGAGGTGGAAAACAGTCTCTCCAAAATGACGGAAAGCCAGAAACAGCGGACATAAAAACAAGGCCAGCCTGGAAGTACCTCCAACTTAGGCGGACTCCTGTAACATGGGCAAGTGTACGTAGAAGCAACTCCCCTTCCCCACCTGGCTCTCTACCCCGATCTCTCCCCCCAGGGCCTCCAGGATGCGCTGACTGATGTACAGTCCCAATCCCATGCCGGGACTGGCGGTCTCGGATTTCACGCCATAAAAGGGCTCAAAGAGGTGCGCCTGCTCCTCGGGGGCGATACCAGCCCCTCTGTCCCTCACATAGAGGGCAAATTCTTTGCCCCGGTGTTCCAGTCCGATATGGACACAACTATCGGAAGGCGCAAACTTGCAGGCGTTGCTGATGAGGTTGACGAGGACCTGTTCCAGCCGCAACGGATCGGTTAGGGCCCACGTGGAGGTCTTGGCATCGTCAAAGACGAGAGAGACGCCCGAGAGCTCTGCGCGAAGCGCAAGGCGATTCAGAACGTCAGACACCAGCTGATCGACACGTACCCGCTCCATGTGTACGGAAAAGCGCCCCGTCTCGATACGAGACAGTTCCAGTAAATCATCCACCAGGCGTGTGAGAGTATAGGTTTCGTTTTCGATATGGGTCAGGAAGCGGTGCAGTTCCTCTTCCTCTCGCTCCTCCATATCCAGGATAAGGCTGATAAAGCTCAGGATATGTTGCAGGGGCGTGCGCAACTCGTGAGAGACCTGAGAGATAAAGAGCCCGCGCTTCTCCGCCGCTGTACGTTCCTGCGTCACGTCGCGCACCAGGAATACCGTTCCCTCGGCCGGCGGTTTAAGGTCAGAGGGCGTAATCTCGAGGGTACGGTCCTCCCCCCCTGGTTGCTGAACCTCTACCTCATAAGCCCCCACAACCCGAGCAGCGGGATCAAAGATCTTTTGTAACGGGCCCTCATCCTCCCCAAGCACAAAGGGCAGCGAGAGGGTCTCTGGAGGATATCCCACAAGATAGCCAAGGGCAGAGTTCGCCCGCGTAACCCTTGTGCCTTCGAGGATGAACAATCCGTCGGCGATACTTTCGATGATGGTATCGCTGCGCCTCCGCTGAGCGCCGATCTCCGTCAGCAAACGCGTTTGCCTGATGGCCAGAGAGGCCTGGGCAGCCAGGGTGCGGACATGGTTGGAATCGTTGGTTTCAAAGGCTCGCCGCGTACTGCTGCTTAAACTCAACGTCCCCAACGCAGCGCCGGCCGTATAGAGAGGCGCCACCAACAGGGAGTTGAGGTCCGAAGCCGAATCCAGGGGGGCAAAGTTCGGATGTTGGGACGCATCGTCGAGTCTGTACACCTCGCGGTCCCGAAGTGCCTGCCCTGCAATGCCCACATCGAGAGGAAAACCAGCGCTCTCCGGTCTCACCTTCCAGGGCCTCGAACAGACCCGGGGATGGAGCCTCGTGCCCTCGGCGTTCAAAAGATGTATGACACACTTTTCCGCCCTGGGAACGACACATAACGCGGCGTCCACGATCATCTGCAAGAGGTCATCCAGATCGTCCGACGTGGCCATCTCACGTGTGATCTGCAGCAAAAGCTGTTGTTTCTCATCGATTGTGGAGGATTCCGCCGACCTGTTCGAGGGTACAGGCGAAGAGGATCCTCTTTGTGAAGATGCCCCTGGTCCGCCGGCATCCCCCGATGTGGCTCTACTTTTTACCACGGACAAACCCCTTGAGACATACAAGACCACAAATGGAACACACTTTTCAGTAACAGAGATTAGTTTTTATATCTCTCATCGGGCGCATTATAGTCTTTGTTGATACAGAGGACAAGCGATTTTGCCTCTGGCTGATTTTTCAGCGCCTGTAAATGGGATCGAACAAAAGCCCCGCCACGGCCCCTGGCCGCCCCTTTAGACGATGAGGGTGGCGCGTTCCTCTATCTCCTCCCAGTCAGGTTGAGGTCCCATACCGGGCTCATCGGGAACAGTCAGGTAGCCGTCCACGATGCTCAGAGGCCCCTGATCCTTGAGGCCCCTTATCTGCTCGCTATCGATGACCAACTGCTCATAATAGTCGTTGTTGGGGATGGCGGCACAGAGATGGGCATTGGCCCAACCGCCACCGTGAACCTGGGCCCGCATACCAAAGGATTCTGCCAGGTGGGCCACTTTCATGGCGCCGGTGAAACCGCCCTTGAAACCTATGCTGACGCGCATCATATCCAGCGCTCGCTGCTCGATCCAGGTCGCCGCATTCCAATGACATCCATCGCACGTTTCCGCGGCCAACACGGGGATGTCCAGCGCCCGACATAGCTCCGCATAGCTGGGCAGATCGAACTCGCGCATGGGTTCCTCGTACCACAAAAAGTCAACATCCTCCAGAACACGGCCGAAGCGTAGGGACGTAACATAGTCCCAGCCTGCAGAGCCATCGAACATAAGATCGGCATCCTCGCCCACCCATCTGCGCAAGTTGCGAGATAGCGCGGCGTCCCGTTTCGCATCGCCCCAGGCGTGGAGCTTGAAGGCGGAGAACCCCTCGTCCATACATTCTTTGATATGACGCTCATATTCGTCCATGGTATCCCAGGTGACGGTGGAGGCATAGGCGGGCAACCGACTGTCATGGCCTCCCAAAAGCTGGTACAGGGGAAGGCCAGCGGCCTGTGATTTGATATCCCAACAGGCGATATCGATGAGACCCAAGTCATGCACGTTGAACTCTTCCAGGCGATCCAGTTCCCACATGCGGTGCCACAGGCGCTCTGTGAGCAACGGATTGCGCCCTATGAACTCGGCCTTTAGTCGCCGCCGAACGATATCGGCCACGCGATGGCCCCTTCCATAAGCATGTCCCACATGGCCCTCGTCTGTCTCCACCTTTATGACCGCCGAATAGGTCGTCTCGCCGGGAGGTGTCCCGTCGCCCGCGCCGGGCAGTCCCTCGCGCCAATGGAACCTTGGCTCCTGTGCCGTGTGCGGCACGACGTAGCAGATAATATCCGTGATCTCCATCTTGCTCCTTCTATATCATAATGAAATGTCAAGTGAACGTGAACGAGCTCACACGAAAGAGATTATATCTTTGCTGTCCCTCGTGTAAAGGGCTCCAAGGATTAACGATATCTATCCCTTTTAGAAACCTTTTCGATACCTTGGCATCTTACCCCTTCAGGTGGATGCAATAACGGAAACGGAGGAGCTATGAAAAGATCTGTCATCGAGAAGGGCGTGCGAGATATTCGAACCACCATCGCAACGGGACTGGCCGCTTCGCTCTTTATCATCCTCGTTTCAGGGTTCTTTGTGACCTCGGGGCAGGATCTGTTGTTCGTATGTTTTGGTTTCGCCTCCGGCGTCGGCACCGCCTACGTTCTAGAGAAGCTGGCGGAGCCAAGACAACGCGAACCAGATTATTAAATGCGGTGGGCGTAAATTCGTTGCGACCTATGCAAAACACACCACCGCGAATATAGCTGTGAATCTCTATGGGATGCCACAATGAGGAGGAGCCCGGTACATGACCGGGGTCCAAGGAACTATCGCCCTTGGACCCTAGTGACTTAACGTGTGGATGAGGGCTTATCCCTGGCTCACGACGTTGAGTTCCGGCAGCAGGATGTAGGGTAGCCGAATCTGACCATAAACCCAATGGCTCTCCTCGCTGAGGGTCGCTACTTTGCGCAGGTCCTCATAGATATTGCCGGCGATGGAGACATCCTTGATCCTACCCGCGATCTCGCCCCTATCGATCACATAGGCCAGCCCCAGCGTATTGGAAAAGGCTCCACTCATGGGGTTCCCCTGGCCCAGTCCCAGCACGTGATCGACGAGCAGTCCATGTTCCATATCGCCGAGGATTTCGGCGAGGGGCGTGGATCCCGACTGCAGAACCAAATTTGAAGGAGATGGCGAGGGGGGGGCGAAGAGATTTCGGGAACCGTTGCCAGTGCTCTCGGTGCCCATCAGAGCCGCCGTCTTGAGGTCGTACAGGAATCCCTCGCTCACACCGTCCGCGATTAGCGCCTTGCGCCGACAGGGAACCCCCTCCCTATCGTGGCCGCCACTGCCGGGGCGGCCGGGTAGCGTGGGATCGTCCCATAGGGTGATGCCGGGATCGAAAACCTGTTCCCCCTGCCTGTCCGACAACGGCGAGACCCCGCGCTGAACGTTCTCCCCGTTGACGGCCAACATGAGAGGCAGGGCGAGGACCATGGCGCCCACGGGAGAGAACAGGACGGGCATGCGCCCCGAGGCGAGCTTTGCCGGCCGTTTGGCCCGCTGCACCTTTTCCTGCAGGCGCTCAAGGGTCTGGCGATAATCCTCGGTGAGGGAAACGTCGTGTACGGAATCGTACACCATAAGCACGTCGTCACCACGAACCCGCTCCAGGCTCATCTGTACGGAAAAGCGGGAGATTTGCTGCGAGAGGTCGTTACCCGCGCTATTTTGCAGGACAAAGCGCCCCACGCCGCGTTCGATATCCACATCGACCTTGGCATCGGGGTCGACGGCACGCAGAGCGTCGACGATCTCGCGGCCTATCTCCACAAAGCGAGCCATGGGAACCTGTGCGAGGGCGGGATCATAGGTCTCTATCTCTGTCCCCGGTGCCTTTTTGGGAAAAGCGATGGGCACCTCATCTCCGTAACGGGCCGAAGCCAAAAGATTGGCGACCAGCTCTGATTCTTCTACCTGACCGCTGGCCGCCGTGAACCCCAACCGTCCATCCACGACGCCGCGCAGGGCGACGCCCTGGGTCTCCTGGGCTTTGGCCGTCTTCATCTCGTTGGCCTCAAAGCTCACCGTGGTGGATTCTCTTTCGATGGCGTAAACCTCGGCCTGTTCCGTCCTCTTTTGCAACGTCGATAGCAAATCCATCCTTGTCCTCCTCGCCTACCGTCCACCCATCGCCACGTCTTGAATGCGAATATGGGGCGCGCCCGTGCTCACAGGCAGCCCCCCTTGCCCCTTGCCACATCTTCCCAGTTTGCTAAAGGTGAGGTCATCACCGATGGCATCGATGCTCTTTAGCGTGGCAAAGAGATTACCGCTCAGCACAACGTCCTTGACCAGTTCGGCCACCTCACCATCGCGGATCATATACCCATACCCGGCACTGAAAGAAAAATTCTCCAGCGCCGTCTGTCCCCCGATGGAATCGCAGGCGTACACGCCCAAATCTATGTCAGAGACCATCTCCTCGAAAGAGGAATCGCCGGCCTCGATAAAAGTGTTCGTCATGCGCACGATGGGAGGGTAGCGATAACTTGTGGCTCGGGCATTGCCCGTGACCTTTTCCCCCATCTTGGCCGCCGTCTCCCGCGAATGCAGGCGGCCAACGAGGATCCCCTCGCGGACGAGCTCCGTCCGCCCCATGGGCACGCCCTCGTCATCATAGGGGTGCGTGCCCCGCAGTCCGGGCAGGGAGCCGTCATCGACAATGTTGAGAATACCCTTGCCAAATTGCCGCCCCAGCACCATCATCTTCTGCGCCTGAGGATTGGCATAGACAAAATCGGCCTCCGACAGGTGCCCAAAGGCCTCGTGTACAAAGACCCCAGCCAGCTTGGGATCGCAGATCACGGGGTACACGCCGCCCACCACGGTCTCTGCTGAGAGCAGATCCACGGCACGCTGGCCGACGGTGCGGGCGATATCCTCTAGGCCAAGTACCTGGCCATAGCCGGCGGGCACCGACAAGCCGTCCGCCGCACGCTGCACGTTGCTCCCCTCACGGGCCGTCGCTATCAAGTGCGCGCTCACCAGCGGCCGCTCCTCGACGATGTACGTACCGTCCGAGTTGGCATAGATCACGGTCACAAACTGATCCGCGTAGACGGACTGGGTGTCCACGATCTGGGAAAAGGACAGCAGGATATCGTTATAGCCCTCTATCAGCTCCTTCTTGTCGGCCAGGGGGATCTTGCTGACGTCCGTATCCGGTGTAGCTCTTATCTCTTCCTCGGCGGGAGGCACCTCCGCCAAGGCGACGGGCTCCCCCTCCACGAGGCGGGCACTGCGATAGGCCTGATCCACGCGCCCCTTGAGATCATCCTGGCTGTTAAAAGTAGACACGCCCCAGCCCCCATCGCGCACCAGAGAACGCACAATGCCCCCCTGGTTCACCACACTGCTGACGGTCTCCAGGCGAGAGCCATGATACACGACGCGCGTGGTTCTCCGCGTCTCCAGGCGAATCTCTGTATAGTCGGCACGGCTGCTCTCAATCGCCGCGCGAATGCGGTCACGGTCCATGTGTGTCCTCCAAAACTATATCAGCCCTAAAAGGGGTTAAACCCCAAGGTATATCCGATATTCATGCTCGAGATGACGCCCCTGTATCCTGCCCGTCGGTCTCCTCTGATGACTGCCATGGCGTCCCGGGCACATATACCATCTCTGGGCGTTTCAACTTGCGGCGTATGAGCATCAGGGAGGCGAAAAAGATCACACAGATGGCGGATATCACCTGAGCCACGCGAATACCATCGATGGTCCACGCGTCGGGACGAAAGAACGCCTCCATAAAGAAGCGGATCGCCGGGTAGATGATGCCATAGAGAAAAAAGAGGTCGCCATATAACCGTCCCTCGCGCCAGTTTCGGGCCAGATAGTATAGGATCAAAAAACCGATGAAACAGAGGGCTGATTCATAAAAGAAGGTGGGATGAAAGCGCTCATATTGGGCATACCAGTCCGGCACGTTGCCCAACGTTCGCCTTCCAGGGGGAATGTAGATGCCCCAGGGAAGATCGGTGGGGGGGCCAAAGATCTCCTGATTGAAAAAGTTTCCCCAACGCCCGATGGCCTGCGCCAGGATGAGCCCGGGCGCGATATAATCGGCCCACTCCAGAAAACGTAGATCATAATGCCTGGCAAAGGCCCAGACCCCCAGAGCGCCCCCGATCACAGCCCCATAGATACCAAAGCCACTCATCTGCAAGCCAAACATCTCGTCAGGATGGGCCCTGTAATACCCCCAACTGGAAAAGATATGGTAGATGCGCGCCCCCAAAATACCGGTCACCAGGACGACGATGAGCAAATTCCAGGCGATTTCAGGATTATGCCCGCTACGGCTGGAGAGCTTGCTTGCGATATGGGCCGCCAGCATGGCACCGGTGACGATCAGCACACCGTACCAGTAGATGGTGATGGGACCAATTCGAACGAGAACAGGATCCGGTTGCATTGCTCCTCCTTTGACGAGCGACTATCCATGGATGCTCCCCCCTGGAGCCCATCTATTATAGCGCAAACCCATGCTATGCCAACTGTCTTTGCTAACGTCGTCATCTGGCCCGACATGGGGATATAGTCGGAACAGATATAGAGACGGCCCAGCGGGCCGTCTCTGTATGATATGGATGATCATGTCGGCAAAGGGAACGCTTCCCCCTCACGCCCAGGGAAAGGCGAACGTGGGCTGGTTCGCGTAGCGCTCCATCTTGAGCACCAGGCGGCGGCCCGCGCCAGGCGCCAGGCTCACCGAGAAGGCGCTATCGTTCACCGGTATCACCTGGTCGCCGACTTCTATCTCCTCGATCTGGTGTTCGGCGTAGGCACCACCCTGTACTACCACCGTCCGCTCCTGCACCTGGTTCACGTTCACCAGGGTGAGCGCCATCTCGTCGGCGGTCATCTCGTCCACCAGCGCGCCCACATCCTCGGGCATCCCCGCGCGGCGCTTCTCGGGGTCGAAATAGCGCACCCGACAGTGCAGGGGAAAGCCGGCCCGTCCCGTGGGAAGGCCGCCCAGCATCAGCTTGACCAGGGTGCCTATCGTGGCCGGATTGTAGGGGTTGGGATCGTCCGACAGGCGCGTGTCCGGCGTGGCGGTGTCCTCGTGCACGCCCTCCTTTACCTTGCGGCGGATGTCGACCAGGTCCTGCCGCATGGCCTCCACGGGGTAGCCCGGCTCGTCCCCTTTCAAGTAGGCGACCCAGCCTTCCATGGCCAGTCGCTCCAGATCCGCATCGTCCATGGACCAGTAGTAGATCTCCAGGGCACCCGGCGAGAACCTTTCCGGCGTATAATGATACCATCCCTCATCGCCGTACATATCGGGATACATCATCTGTCCATCGATCTCTTTTCCATTGGCGTTGACGGTCTCCAGCACGCCGCGCCAGACATCCACGTAGCGCTGATCGCCCGTCATCAAAAGGGCATTGCCAAAGCCATAGGGGGGATGATATCCGACGGCCGTGTTGCGGTGGGCCAGTTCGCCCGTCTGGGGCACCACGACGCTGAAACCCCAGCCATAGACGCCGCCGTACCACTTGCCCTCGCAGGCCCCGCCGATGGTGCCGTCCAGTCCCACGTTGGAGGGGATGATGCCGCCGTTGGCCCCGGTGCGCTCGATCCAGGCGTCGGCGTATTCCAGCAGCCAGTCCCTGTACTTGGCCTCGCCGGTCAAGGCGTAGGCGTTGAACGCCAGGCTGGTAGCTCCCAGGTTCAGGGGGCTGTCGCCCACCACGTCGTTATAGTCCTCGAAATGGGCCACTATCTCCCGATAGTTGCGTTCGCCATGGAGCAGGTCAAAGCGCGTGGCCTCAAAGGGATCGCCCGCCCAATCCAGCCCCGTGGTCTTGCGCATGAGGGGCCCCCGGCTGCCGTTGAACATACTGCGCATGAGCCTGTGCTCCGGGTCATAGTTAGGAGCATCGGGGTCCTCGCCCGTGTAAAAGGCGGCATAGCGCTGCACCCGTCTCTGGAAATCCGGGTCGCGGGGATCCGAAAGGCCCTGCAGGTTGAAGACGGACATGGACTCGCCGTTGTGCAACCAGTCGAACATGACAGGGAACTCTTTGTAGTACATGCCATCGCGGGTGAAGGGGACCTTTTCCGTCTTGGCCTCCGTATATTGACGCAGGTGCCCCTCCCAGGCCAGCTTGTATATATCCAGAATCTCGTCCGCGCCACCCAGGGCATGGAGGGTGGGCCAGTGGGCGAGGTTCTCGATGGCGTCGTCGGCCCCATCGTCGCCGCCCCAGCGGGGCACGCAGAGCAAGTAACCCCGATGATCGAAATAGTGGTCGAAAAAGGCCTCACACGCCTGACTGTTGGCGCGCAGCAGCTCTCGTTCCAGTAGCGCCCAGCGCGGCGGAGCCATGGGCGTGTCCAGGGTGAGGGTGGTCTCGTGAGATGCCATCTTGTACCTCCTTGTCAGCAAGAAAATGGTAAATGAAACCTCAAAGGTCTTCGAGACCTTTGAGGTTTTTGTTCTTTACTCCAGTTCCTCTTCCGTCTTGTACCAGTTGCCCTCTATATAGGGAAAGGTCTCCTCCAGGTCCCCGCGCAGTTCGACGCCCAGGCCTGGCTTGTCGGGCACGTCCAGGTAGCCGTCCTCCACTGCCAGGGGCTCCACAAAGAGGCCCTCCTTCATGGGGTTAGGCGTCATGTTCGATTCCAGCAGCAGGCGATTGGGGATGGCGGCCATGAGGTGGGCGTTGGCGATGGTCACCAGACCCCCCTGCCAGTTGTGGGTACCGCACAACCTGTCCCGTTGGTGGGCCATGCGCGCCATATGCCAGGCCTCCGTCATGCCCGCGTCATCGCAGGCGTGCTGCACGATGTCATAGGCACCCCGGTCGACCCACTCGGCGAGGGCGACCCGGTTCTCGCGGCTCTCGCCCCCCGAGACCATCACTGTGGGCAGGGCCTCCTTTATGCGCAAATAGTTGTCGATGGCCTCCTCGCCCCGGCGATCCGTGGGCTCCTCGAACCACAGGAAACCGAGTTCCTCCAGGGTGGGGGCGATCTCCAGGCACTGCTCCACCGACCAGCGGCAGTTCGCCTCCTGGATCAGGTCGAAATCGGGGCCCACGGCCTCGCGTATCCTCTCCAGGTAGGGAATATACTCGTCCATGGTGATGCCCTCTTCATTGAAACCCGCACCCATGCGAAATTTGAAAGCCGTATAACCGTTCTCCTTGTGGCGCACGGCCTTTTCGATCAGGCTCTCGGGACGGTCATAGGGCGAATCCTCTCGCCAGCTGAACTCGCCGCCGCTGGCGTACACGCGCAGGTGCGTCTCGGGCTCCGTGTCGGTGGCCAATAGCTCGTAGATGGGCAGGCCCTTGGCTTTGCCGATGATGTCCCACAGGGCCGTATCGATGCCCGCCCACACGCCCAGGGCGCCGTGACCGCACTTGCCACCGGAGAGGTGTTCCACGTCAAAGGGATTCTTGCCCACCAGAAAGGGCTTGATCACCTCTTCCGCGTAGCGCTTCATGCGCTCCGGGCCCCGATAGCGACTCGCTCCACCGATACCCACGATCCCGGCGTCGGTAAAGACCTTGACCACCACCGTCGTCGTCTTCCAGATGACAACGTGGGCGTCGCTGTCGGGCCAGCGCTCCTCGGGCTTGAGGCGGTACGACAGGGGGATTACCTGCAAGTCTGCAATCTCGATATCGGCCCGCTCCACGCCATCCAGGGGATGCACTCGTTGCTTCCCAGCCGGCCAGGGGGTGTCGGATGATGAGTTGTTCATGATCTTGCTCTCCTTCATATCTGCTTTGATGTCGCGTTATCGTTCGGATGCCCGCGATCTTGTCAGGCACAGGGGGCACGAATATCTCAAATCTCTCTACGACCTCTTCTGCTCCGCACAGTGACGGAGGGCCTTGATGTAGCCGATGCCGTACCCCGGCCCCCCGCCCTTGGCATAATCCCCGGCGAACTGGGGCATGTGGTCGTAGATCACTGTCCCCGCATAGTTCACGTCCACGAGGGTATTCATCACCTCCAGCATGTCCATGTAGCCGTTGTCCAAAAAGGTCTCTTTGAACTCGGGGAGGGGCGAGCTGACGTTGCGGAAATGGACGATGAGGATGCGGCCGTCCGCCTGGAATTCGCGAATGCCTTCCAGCACGTCGCCAAAGCCCTCGCCGCCCTCCAGCCAGCAGCCGGTGCAGAACTCCATGCCCAGGGCGGGGCTGTCGGCGATCTCGAAGGCCTTGCGGTAGGCCTCGGCGCTGCGGATCAGGCAGGGGATGCCGCCCAGACTCTCCGCCGGGGGGTCATTGGGGTGCAGGGCCAGGCGCACGCCGGCCTCCTCGGCCACAGGGATAATGCGCTCCATGAAATAGCAAAAGTTGTCCCACAACTCCTCTTCCGTGTAGCTGCGACCATGGGTATTGGGACGTTGCTGCAGTTCCTCCAGATTCACGTATCGCGTCCTGGCCCCTCGGGTCTCGCTGGGCTCGGAACTCCACACCCGGTCGGGCTCCCAGGTAAAGGTAGTCACCCCGATGCCCGCCTGGCCCAGGTTGCGCACAAAGTCCTGAAAGGCGGCGATGTCCTCATCTCGCCCCGGGAGTGCCAGGTGAATCCTGTCCGACTTTCCCACGTCCATGTTGCCCACGTTGTAGAGGGTGAGGCCGACCTCCTCCACCTTTTCCCGCAGGGTGGACAGGAATTCCACGTCCCGCTGGTGGGCGCCCACCCAGGCATACACGCAATCGCAGCCCAACTGTCGCGCAAAGGCCAGCTCGTCGAGTCTGGCCTCGGGGGAGATGTGCATGGAAAGCTTGAGGGGGGATTGTTTTACCGTACCTCGTTCGGTCATAGCATTCTCCTTGATTCACACCTTTACTTTTTCCTATTGTGCCACATAGCCGTGGGCAATTCAAATGCTCGATCGGTATGAGAGATCTCGAATTTCTGTACCGCCCTGCTTGTTGAACAAGGTGAACATTCCACAGCGGCGGGGAATTCCCGCCGTTTCTCATATCCCCGGCAAACGCGACTCAGCTATCCTATCTGAGAGAAAGACCTGGCCTGCTTTGCTCTAGGCATCGTCTATCGTAGCCCTAAACACCCTGTAGTGGCGCTTGAGGCGTTCCACATACTTTTTGTCCTGTAGGATGATCTTGACCTTTTCCAACAGGGCGGGAGCCAGTTCTGTTTGATGGCTGCCTCGGTTCAGGATCGGTCCCTGCATCTCGCGGATCATCTGTGCATCGTCCTCTCCAAACCATTCGATGTAATGTTCGCGACTGCCCCAGCCATAGGCGATGACGGCCACGAGTTCTTTTTTCTCCAGAGAGAGGACGTCGAAGAACACGCGGCGACAGTCACAGCCAGGATCGTTGCAATAGGCTTCCAAAAGTGCATACGAGCCATTGGGAAGGTCGGGAGAGTTGAAGACGGTCATCACGCGCGTTTCTTCCTCGGCAACTTTTGGTAGTCTCTCGTGCAATGGTTGGTAGGCCATGTTTTCTCCAATCTGAGCCTCGTCGGCGCCTCAAGCTACTTCCAATATGCGATTTCAATAAGGTGGCTCTGCTGGGCCACTATAGGCGCACATCCCCACACGAGGCGAATTGACGATGGGCAACGGTTCCCCATATCTATCATGGGGGTGGCTTTCGACGTGCTCTTCACACAGAGCACCCGACGCTTCCGTCTCAGCTATACATTCCATACACAGCCAGGAGGCGGATTCACCACATTCCATGCACAGTATCTCTGGCGGGCTGTTGCGGCCCATCAGAAATATGGGATTATCTGTCAGCGGCTTTCCCTTGCGAACATCTCGGCATTCGATCTTGGTGTAGGATGAAGTTCCGAAATCATAGACGTGGTTCACCTCGATGCCCGGCTTGAACACCCGACGTATGGTTCTACTCGGCGGGATCTCCTCGCCGTACCAGTCGCCGATGGAGAACATGCTCAAGTGCCCGCAACACTCCAACCAGATGGCGCGCAAATAGTAATCCAGATCGCCCAGGGTGGCCAAGCTCTGTACTTCTAGATGGAGCCAGTAATCCCCTCCCCAGTCGTCCTGTGCCCGCAGGTGGTAAATCGCCTGCTCTCTCCCAGGTTGCTGGTTGGCGGCCTCTATGGCCGCCTTCCGCTCCGGGCAGGCCGACAGATGCCTCGTCAGTCCCCCCTTTGACATCTCACGGCCGCAAAAGAAGCATTTCCCCCGTGATCGTTCTCTCGGTGCCATGGGTCTCCTTTCGTACAGGTGCTTACAAATGTTACTACTATCCGACTTTTTTCAAGATGGACCGGAAAGCCAACCATGTTTGTTGAACAGCCTCAGGCTCGGCTACGACGCAAAGGTGCCGCGCCAGAGCGCGGCCTCCTCCAACTTCTCAAAGCCCACCTTCTTCGCTACCCGTATGGAGGCCACATTCTCGACATCGCACGCCCAGTGCGGGATGATCCCCCGCCTCAGAGCCTCCCGTACAAAGCGGGCCGCCGTCGCCGTGCCCAGCCCCATGTTTCGATAGTCTCGCGCCGTCTCTATGCCCACGCCGCAAGCCCCATGACTCACATACTCGGCGGTGCACCAGCAGATCACGGCGTCGTCCACCACCGCCGCATATCCAAAGCCCGTCTGGCGAAACCGCTCCTCCGAGGGCCACATCCAGCGGATCTCCTCACGCACACGCTGGGTGTTGGCGAGATCGTCCCTTTGCAATAGGGCGTCATCTATGGGAACAAAGGCCACGCCCTCCACCGTGGGCGTTTCGACCTCCTTCGGATGCGCCCGATGGAAACCATAGGACAAGTGTCGCCTCTGCTGCAGCGTCTCCCGATGAAAGATGTACGGGACGGCTTCCTCCAGGGAGGGGGACAGGGCCCGGATGCCGAAATGGGCCATCCTCTCAGCGATGGCCTTTTCCCGAATCTCCGAATCGATCAACTCCCGGAGGTCATGCAGAACTTTATCGCAGGGCGGAGCGCCGAGGAGGTAGAATACGTTGTTGCCCTTGTCCCACAGCAGGACGAGGAGGGCGTTGTCGGAGCGGGAAAAGGCCCAGGTCTGCGCCTCCGTGTTTCCCTCGGCCACGGAGGCCAGGACCATCTGCAACTGCGTATTCCTGGTTGTTTGTGCCCGAGAAAGATGTTCCATTATGTGGATTCTTGATCGGAAGGCATCACAGGAGTAAGCCTGAAGACTCGTGCTTGTTTTGAAGCCGCCTCGATGTCGCCGCGGCGCAGCATCTCACGCACGTCATCCAGCTTGTACGCGTCCTCAAGAGATAGGTAAGGCGACCAGCTTTCACCCGTGACGATGAGCTCGACTTCCACCTCGGCCACGTATCGTCCTTCGTAGATGTGTTTTATGTAACATTTTTTGGTCATGGTTGGATATTAGTCGGGAAGGCCGTTTGTGTCAACAGGTTATGGATCTCTGCAAGAAGCTTAATGAGTTGCGTGGCACTTGATGGCCGTCCTCTCGCAATTTGGTCCTCTTATACACATAGCATGTTTCTCTACATAGGTTCTTGCAAAAGTGCCACGCAACTAGAGGACCAACGCCCTGCCGGGCAGATTCCCGGTGAACGCGCCCTCGGCGATGACCCATCGGCCGTTGCACATGACGTAGGGGACGCCCCGAGGGTACCCTTTGGGCTGCGCAAAACCGTCGTGGGCGATCTTGTCCAAATCAAACAGTACCAGATCGGCCCAGTTGCCGGGGATCACGGTTCCTCTTTCGGCAATGCAAAAGGTCTGGGCGGGGAGGGAGGTCATCTTGCGCACGGCGTCCTCGAGTTCCAGGACACCCTTGTCCCGCACGTACAGCCCCAGAACCCTGGGATGGGTGCCAAAGTTACGCGGATGGGGATTGCCCCGCGACAGCGGTCCCTCCATGGAGAGGCTGGAGCCGTCGCTGCCCACCATCACGGCGGGATGGCACATAAAGCGCTCCACGTCGTCGGGATGCATGGAGAAGCAGGTCCAGCCGGCCCGTTCCCCCTCGCTCTCCACCAGGAGGTCCATGACCACGTTGGCCGGGTCGGTGCCGCGCTCCTTGGAGAGCTCCTGGATGCTCTTGCCCAGCACCTCTTCTTGGGGATAGGTGGAGAGGAAGAGGCGGTCGGCCCCACCCCGCCGCGCGATGGCCGCCTCGACGGCCTCGTGTATCTCGACGCGGATCTCGGGGCGCGCCAGATCGCGGGCGATATCCTCCGCGGAGCGCCCGGCCTGAAAGGCGTGGGGCAGGGTGTCGGGTATGAGCCCTCCACCCGAGGCCTCGTAGGGATACTGATCGGCGGTCACCTCGACGCCCTGCGCCCGCGCCTCGTCTATCATTTCCAGTACTTCCTCCGAGGTGCCCCAGACCTCCGGGCCGTGGGCCTTGAGGTGAGAGATGTGTACCGGGGCGCCCGACTCCCGGCCCAAGCCCACAAACTCCTTTACGGCGTTGACGAACCCCACTGTATAAGTTCCCTCATCGCGGATGTGGGCGGCCACCACCCTGCCGTGCTCCCCCACGATACGGCACAGGCGCACGAGCTCCTCGTGGGTGGCGTACATGCCCGGGGCAAAGTAGAGGCCCAGAGACATGCCGGCGGATCCCGCCTCCAGGCTCTCGGTCAGGAGGCGTTCCATCTCGATCATTTCTCCCTCATCCGGCGGGCGATTCTCTCGTCCCACCACGGCGCTGCGGATGGTCCCCTGGCCCACCAGGGGCGCGTGGTTCAGCGTCTTGCCCACCTCGCTCAGGGCCTCCATATACTCTTCCATGGTGGTCCAGCTCACTTCCACGCCCATGGCAGGCTCGAGGCGACGGGCGTCGCCCATCCACGGCGCGGCGCTGCCGCCACAGTTGCCGGTGATCTCGGTGGTGACCCCCTGGCGAATCTTGCTCTGTGCCGTGGGATCGACAAAGAAGGAGAAATCGGAATGGGTGTGGGTGTCGATGAACCCCGGGCAGAGGTACATGTCCCGGGCATCCAGGCGCTGTTCCGCCCGTCCCTCGACCTTGCGGCCCACGGCGGCGATGCGCTCGCCCTTGATGGCCACGCTGCCCTTGAACCAGGGATTGCCCCGGCCATCCACAATTCTGGCGTTCTCTATCAGCCAATCATAGGTCATGACGTCTTCCCTCCCGACTAAGATCTGATGGCCATCCTTTATGGCATCTCTCCCTCTGGCTCGTCTTCCCTCTTGGCTGCCAGGGCCGAACGTATGGCCTCCCGCAGGCCCTCCCGGGGCGCCTCGTAGCCCCAACCCACCTCCTCCCCTTCGATAAAGATACCCCGATGGATACCGTACCTGTCGCGCACGGCCAGATCGTCGACACAATAGGTGCGAAGGGCCACCGCGTCGAACTCCTCGGCCACCTCCCGCACCCGCTGGGCCTCCGTGTCTATAGTAAGGCACGAGCGACTCCAAAAGAGGTCGATGGCCACCTTTCCGGGCACGGGTGAGAACGAATAGTTCCGCTCCATAAAGCCGGGCGGTTCTGCCGAGAGGCCAAAGGGTTTCCACAAGATAACGGCGTTGCCCCTGCGCGCAGCGACGGTGAAACCGCACTTTTTAAAGAACGGCGCGGGCATGAACCAGAAATCGTGATAGAAGCCAGTGACCACGAGGCCCTGGCGCTCCTGGACGTGGGTTTCTCTTTCTGCCGCTTCCATCAGGGCGCGGCCCACTCCCTGGCCCGCCATGGCCTCTCGGACGAACAGGCACTGGATGGCCATCAGGTCCCGACCGACCGGCCCCCAGGGGGCGATCTCGATGGGCATCATGTACAGGAATCCCGCATGTTCGCCGTCCACCAGGGCCACCTTGACGCGGAGCCCCCGCTCCCGTTGGCGGCGCAGCCAGGGAACGCGCCGCGCGCATGAGGCCGTCCACTCCTCCGTCTCATCCACGTGGGTGCACGCTCCCACGAACGCTTCGTCCTCTGTCTGCATATCTCTGACGAATATGGCCATAAAGTTTTTCCCTTTTCCTATTGATCTACCACCGAACCATCCATGTGCAGGCGGGTGAGCATATCCCGCGTGCGGAAGGGGTATTTTTCCAAGGCCTCCTCGTTCAGTTCCACGCCGATGCCCGGCGCATCGGGCACGATGAGGAAGCCGTCCTCCAGTTCCAGCGTGCTGCGCACAATCTCGCTCTTGGGCGGCTCGCCCTCGCCCCGGGGGTACTCTTGCAGGGCAAAGTTGGGGATGCAGGCCGCCAGCTGCACGCAAGCCGCCGTGCTCACAGGGCTCAGGGGATTGTGGGGCACCACCTGGGCATAGTGGGCCTCGGCCAGGGCGGCGATCTTTTTTGCGTGGGTGATGCCACCGGCCAGGCACACGTCGGGGCGCACGTACTGCACCGCGTCCCGCGTCAGCAGCATCTCGAACTCGTGGATGGTGTGCAGGCGCTCTCCCGTGGCGATGGGGATGTCGATGTGCCGCGCCACCTCTGCCATGGCGTCAAAGGAGTCGGGGCGAATGGGATCCTCAAAGAAGAAGGGATGATAGGGCTCGATGCCCCGTCCCAGGGCGATGGCCTCAGCGGGCTCCAGTCGCCGATGGATCTCGATGCACAGGTCCACCTCGTCCCCCACCGCCTCACGATAGGCCCTCACCGTCTCCACGGCGTCCTGGATCTTGCCCGCGTGGGTCTTGAAATAGGGCTCGGTACGGGGCTCGTCTAAAAAGGGCGTCAGGTGGCCCACGGCGGTAAAGCTCTCCTCCTTGGCCGCCACGCAGCCCTGGATCAGTTCCTCCTTGGTGCTGCCGAACACGTGGTAGTAGACGCGGGCTTTGTCCCGGCACTTGCCCCCCAGTAGCTGGTAGACGGGCACGCCAAAGTACTTGCCCGCGATGTCCCACAGGGCGATGTCTATGGCGCTCAGGGCGCCCATGATGGCCGCGCCTCGAAAGTGCATGCAGCGATAGAGGTACTGCCAGTGGTGCTCGATGCGCAGGGGATCCTTCCCGATCAGGTAGCGGCTGAAATCCTCCACCACCTGTCCAGAAGCCTCCAGATAGCCCCAGGCGCCCGATTCGCCCAGACCCACCAACCCGTCATCGGTATATACCTGGACGAAGAGATAGCGATCCACGGGGAGCACTTCTATATGCGTGATCTTCATCTCGCCTCCTTGTATGGATTCACGTGATGCGATATTTCTCCACGGCGTCCTGGCTCAGCATCAGTCCCAGCCCGGGACGATCGGAGATGGTGATATAGCCGTCCTCCACCTCCGGTATGGCCACCAGTTCGGCCATATGGCCCGACACGGAGGGATAGGTCTCCATGATGAGGCCGTTGGGGATGGAGCCCATAAGGTGCACGGACATGTGCGGGTTGCCGTGGGGCGCCATGGGGATGTGGTAGGCGGCGGCCATGGCCGCGATTTTGCACCATTCCGTGATCCCACCCGTGGTCACCGAGTCGGCCTGCAGGATGTCCACGCCCCGGTTGACGATCAGGTCGCGGCAGCCAAAGCGCGTGTACTCGTTCTCCCCGGCGGCCACGGGGATATCCAGCGCCCGCTTGACCTCCACGTGACCGGGGATGTCGTCGGGGTGTACGGGCTCCTCGAACCAGTAGATGCCCAGATCCTCCACGGCCCGCCCGAAACGGATGGCCTCGTAGGCGTTCCAGGCATTGTTGGCGTCGATCATCACCTCCACACCGGGACCCACGGCCTCCACCACGGCCCGCACCCGCGCCACATCCTCCTCCAGGGGCGCCCCGCCGATCTTCATCTTGACCGCGCGGTGTCCCGTCTCCACATAGCCCGTCATCTCCTCTACCAGTTCGTCGATATCCTTGCCCTCCTGATAGTATCCGCCGGCAGCATAGACGCGGATGCGGTCGGTAAAGCCGCCCAGCACCTTGTACACGGGCTTGTCCAACGCCTTGCCCACGGCGTCCCATATGGCGATATCCACGGCGCCGATGGAGGCGATCACGTCCCCCTTGGCCACGGGCTTGCGCCAACTGGCGTACATCTTTTGCCAGCATCGTTCGGTGTCAAAGATATCCTCGCCCAGGACGGCGTCGCGGAGCGGACCCTCCACATAGCTACGCCGCCCACCAAAGGCGTGGCCCACGACCCCCATGTCGGTCTCCACTCGCACCAGGGAGACGCCGCGGTGGGCGTAGGTGAGGATGGCGTTGCGGATGGGCCGCTCGCGCCGCCCAAAGGATAGGCTGGTCATCTTGACGTCGGTGATCTTCATCGTTTGCTCCTTTGCTTTCTGTCATCCGTGACTCAATGTAGTCGAGTATGGGGGCCACGTCAAGGAGGAATTCTCCAGCACTTTGACAAAATCGCGGTATGTTGCTAAAATCAACTGACATTGATGGATTTTGTAGGGAGGGAACTATGAGCAGTAAGGTGGTCATCGAATACTGCACGTCTTGAGGCTACGAAGGTAGAGCCGTCAGTTTGGCGGACAAGGCGAAGGAAGCGTATGGAGATCGCGTGGAGATCGAGTTGACACCCTCTAGTGGTGGCGCGTTCGAGGTCAGCATGGATGACGAAAAGATCTACTCCAAGCTGGAGACTGGGCGATTCCCCAGTGAGAACGCCGTGCTGAGCGATATGGAGGACAAGCTGTAGATCAATTGTTCCTTTCGATCTTTGGCGGGAGCATTTTTTAATGCTCCCGCTTTTTTATGTGCCGGCCCTTCCCAAAGAAAAGGTATACTATGTCGTCAAGGATCATGAATCCCATATCACCCTACCGCCCGTACGTTCCACAAGCACGGGAAAGTGATCCACGTCCTTTAAGCAGCGATCCTCATGTCTGGCGCCAAGCGCCGAGCCGATAAGCGTCGCCGCGAGGATGATCCCCACGCCGACGAAAAATGAGACGTTCATCTTTCGCTCCTCCCATCCATTGTAACATACCCTACCTGTGCTTGCATCTTTTTGTCATCTTTTATCGGCAGCAAGCATGCAGTCAACGCCGCCCCCTTAAGTTGATGTGCGACCCTGATTGGTCGATGGCGCATTCCATGATACACTTGAAAAAAGTCGAGCCATCGAGCAAGGAGAAAGGGATGACAAAGAGCATTCGGTACGCCATTGTGGGCCTGGGGAATATCGGCCGCAACGTGTTGGAAGTCTATGCCAATCGTCAGGAACAGATAGGGGCCCGTTACGACCTCGAATTCCTCCTCGTTGGGGCCGCCGACTCGTCGGGGGCAGCCATCGATCCGGCGGGGCTGGATATCGCCCGCATCCGCGACATCAAATACGCCGGAGGCGGCGTGAGCGAATACCCGGAATGCGGGCGAGAGGGGATGCCCGCGCTGGAGCTGATTCAGGAGGTGGAGGCCGAGATATTCGTGGACGCCTCACCCACCAACCTGGAGGACGGTGAGCCGGGCATGAGCTGTGTGCGCACCGCACTGCGCAAAGGATGGCACGTGGTCACCTCCAACAAGGGGCCCCTGGTGCTGGCCTTTGGCGAGTTGATGGACTTGGCCGGGGAGATGGGCGTCGAGCTGCTCTACTGCGGCACCGTGGCCGGCGGCCTTCCCGTGATCAATATGGGCACGCGGGATCTGGCGGGCTGCGGCATAACCCGCGTGGAAGGGATCTTTAATGGCACGACCAACTATATCCTGACCCGTATGCTGGAAGAGAAGGTCTCCTACGAGGAGGCGCTCAAGGGGGCCCAGGAGGCGGGCATCGCCGAACCGGATCCCACGCTGGACGTGGACGGCTGGGACGCGGCCAACAAGCTCGTCATCGTGGCCAACAGCGTGCTCCGCCGTCCCACCACCCTCGACGACGTGGAGGTGGAGGGCATTCGCGACGTCACCCTGGAGGATCTGCAGCAGGCCCGGGAACAGGGCCAGGTGATAAAGCCCTTGGCCTCGGCCATCAAAAGGGGCACGGACTATGTGCTGGAAGCCGGCCCCATGGCCATCGACGAGGATCATCCCCTGGCCCACACGGGACAGTGGGATATGGGCGTCGCCTACTATACCGATTTCATGGGCATCATAAGCGCCATTATCGAGGAAAAGGGGCCCGTTCCCACCTCCGCCGCCATGTTGAGGGATATGATCAATATCTATGACCGTCCCTGAAACTAGTCGGCGTCGGGCACGTCGAAGAGCCTGATGGCGATCTGCAGGATGGCGCTCACGATGAGCCCCCAGGAGGCCATCAGAAGGACGACGAGACCGATATACAGGAGCGGATTCTGAGACACCTCAACATACAGGCGCAAGAGGGAGACGTACATGCCTCGGCCTTTCAGCAAACGGACTATGCTGCGTTGATTATATTCCTTACCCGAACAGGCACAAAGTGGCTGACGATGTCCCGATCAGCAGGGTAGCGATGACGCGTGACACAGACCCCTGGGCCATCACGGCCAAACTGCTGGCCTGGTATGGCAAGAACCGGCGTGATCTGCCCTGGCGCCGAACCCGCGAACCCTATGCCATCTGGGTGGCGGAGGTCATGCTGCAACAGACCCAGGTTACCACGGCGATACCCTACTATGAGCGCTTTCTGCAACGCTTCCCCTCTGTGCGGGCGCTGGCCGAGGCCGATCTGGACGACGTCCTGGCCCTGTGGCAGGGGCTGGGCTATTATGCCCGGGCGCGAAACTTATACGAGGCGGCCAGGATCGTCCTGCGGGAGCACAGGGGCGAGCTGCCCAGGAAGCGTGCGGCGTTGAGCGATCTGCCCGGCATCGGCCCCTATACCTCCGCCGCCATCGCCAGCATCGCCTTCGGCCAGGACGTCCCCGCCCTCGATGCCAACGTCGTTCGTGTGCTGTGTCGTCTCTTTGACTATGCGGGCGATCCTCGAAAGGCAGCGGGCAAGAGAGAACTGCGCCGCTATGCAGACGCCCTGCTGCCCCGGGGACGGGCGGGCGACTATAACCAGGCCATGATGGAATTGGGAGCCATCCTCTGCACAGGGAAACCGGATTGCACGGCCTGTCCCCTCTCCTCCTTCTGCGAGGCCTACGCCAAAGGGCTGCAGGCGGTGCGCCCCGCACCACGGCGCCGGCACAAAGTGCCCCACCGTACCTTCGTCTCCGCCCTTGTCGAGGGGGAGGGGCGGCTGCTCGTGGTGCGCCGCGTGCCGCAGGGTTTACTGGGGGGACTCTGGGAACTGCCAGGTGGCCCGGTCCGGGAGGACGAGGAGCCCCAGGCGGCCTTGAGACGGCACCTGCGAGAGGGACTGGGCCTGAAGGCCACCATCGGCCCGCGATTGGGCGTCGTGGAGCACGCCTACACTCATTTCCGTCTCACCGTACAGGTCTACGAGGGCAACGTGGAGGGAGACCCCCAACCACGGGAGACGTGGGACAGCGCCCATTGGTTGGCCCCCGAGGATCGCGAGGATTTCGGCCTCACGGGGGTCACGGTCAAGACCTTGGCCAAGGTGCCCTGGTCGGGCTCAGACCTCCTCCTCTGACGAGCGACCGGGGATGCCCGGTTCCGTCATGGCAAAAGGATCGAGAATCTCGTCCAGTTCCTCCTCGGATAGGTAGCCCTTTTCCAGCACCACCTGTCGCAGGGTCACGCCCCGCTCCATGGCCTCCTGGGCCACCTTGGCCGCCGCCGAGTAGCCGATATAGGGATTGAGGGCCGTGGCCAGCCCGATGCTGTGCTCGGCCAGTTCCCGGCAGCGGTCCACATCGGCACGTATGCCCCGCACGCAGCGCTCGGTAAAGGCCTCTATGCCGTTGGTCAGGATCTCCAGAGATTGGAGCAGGTTATAGGCCATGATGGGCATCATGACGTTCAGTTCCAGCTGCCCGGCCTGGCAGCAGGCGGCCAAGGCCCGATCGTTGCCCATGACGTGGTAGCAAACCATGTTCAGCATCTCGGCCATGACGGGATTCACCTTGCCGGGCATGATGGATGAGCCCGGCTGCACGGCGGGCAGGGATATCTCACCGAATCCCGTCGTCGGCCCCGAACTCAACAGACGCAGGTCGTTGGCGATGCGCGTGAGGGTCACGGCCAGGGTCCGTAGGCCAGCGGAAAGGTCCACGAAATCGGCCGTGCTCTGCATCAATTCGAAGAGGTTCTCGGGCGTCCTGAAGGCGATATCGGTGAGTTCCGACAATTTGTCCACCATGGCCTCGTGGTATTGGGGATGGCAATTGAGGCCCGTGCCGGCCGCCGTGCCGCCTATGCCCAGGCGCCTCAAGTTGTCCGCCGCCCGGGCGATGCGCTGGCGGTCGCGGCGCACGGCCTCCGCATAGGCGCCAAACTCTTGTCCGAGGCGCACGGGCACGGCATCCTGCAGGTGCGTGCGCCCAGACTTGAGCACGTCATCGAACGCCTCGGCCTTTTTCCCAAAGGCCTGTGCCAGATCATCCAAGACTGACAACAGGTCTCGGATCTTGCGCAAAGCGGCCACACGTATGACGGTGGGGATGAAATCGTTAGTAGACTGGGCCATATTGACGTGATCGTTGGGATGTACGGGCTCATAGCGGCCACGCTCCCCACCCAAAGCCTCGTTGGCCAGGTTGGCGATGACCTCGTTGGTGTTCATGTTGTGCGAGGTGCCCGCGCCGGCCTGAAAGGGATCCACCACAAAATGGTCGTGCCAGCGGCCCTCGACGATCTCCGCGGCGGCCTGCACGATGGCCTCACCGCGCTGGGCGTCCAGCAGCCCCAGGGACATGTTGACCTCGGCCGCCGCGCGCTTGACCAGGGCACTGGTACGGATATACTCGCTGGATTGGCTTAGCCCGCTGATGGGGAAATTCTCCACCGCGCGCTGCGTCTGCGCCCCCCACAGGGCATCCTCGGCCACGTGCACTTCTCCCAACGAATCGGTCTCAACTCTCGTCACCCTCATCCTCCCCTGTCCAGATAATTCGAGATAAACATTATGTTATCCAAACAACCCCGACGCTACAATCGTGTCTCAGCCGCCTTTTGATGAGCCAATTCACCCCGACTTGGGGCGAGTAGAGGACGACAAGGGACAGATAAGGTCGAATCGACCTCATCTGTCCCCTGTCTCCGCGACCGCCCCCTCTTCCTGTGAGGTCACCACATCATCTTCCAATTGCATGGCCATCAGATAGCCCCGCGCGCGCTCCGTCCTCTCATAGCGGTACACATAGTCCCAAAAGGTATCCGAATGTGTGGGCTCCAGCAGGTGGGTCAACTCGTGCATCAGCACATAATCGAGGACGAACGAGGGGACGTGGGCCAGGCGGTGGGAGAGGCGAATGGTGCCGCGCATGGGAGAGCAGCTCGCAAAACAAGTATTCTGATTGGTGACAAAGCGGATGCTACGCCAGCGCAGTGCCCCATCGAAAAAGGTCTCGTTCAGGCGCCGGGCCCTGGCCCCCAACTCCTCATCGGTGGTGAAATGGCGCCACCCGCCGCGCTCGTCGCACACCTTCTCCTCAAAGTGCTGTACGATGCGCCGCAGTTCCCGTTTGTCGATACGCTCGGGCACGCGGATCTCTAACGTGTACCAGTTGAGCATCCGCGCGCTGGCCGTCTTTTTACGACGCCTGCTGCGGACGATCCTGGTCTCAAAGACGTCCCTGGAAAGGCCGTCCCCATCGCTCACGTTTGACCCCCACCTCAAACACAAAAAGAAAAACCCCAGTCTGTGCAGCAAACTGGGGTCCACGATATGCCGAGAGAGGGATTTGAACCCTCATGGATATACATCCACTGCGTCCTGAACGCAGCGCGTCTGCCAGTTCCGCCATCTCGGCTTAGCAGGAAATACTATAGCACCGGCGCGTGCTCTTGTCAAAAATCGTCGAGAGCCGCCCGCGTAAAGCCACCTCAGGCTCCCGTCTCTAACACGACGACGGCATCGGCCGGGTCCGGCGCCTCGACGGGTCCGCCGATGAGGATCCTCACGCCGTCGTCCGAAAAGGGCAACTCGGTACACGTCCCGCTCAGCAGGTGCACGCCACCGACCTGACTATCAAGACTGGGAATCTCTATCTCGCCCCCCTCGGGCCAATCGAAAACGTGCAGATACACCTTGCCGGGCCTGGCCGTGCTGCGCAGCCCCTCAAGTCCCTGCAGTGGCCCCGGGGTGGTAGCGTATACCGCCTCCCCATTCCTCTTGAGCCAATGCCCCACAGAAAGCAGCCGATCGACGCTGGGTTGGGGAATGACCCCCTCCGCCGTCGGTCCCACGTTGAGCAAATAGTTCCCGCCCTTGCTGACGATATCCACCAATTTCTGGACAAGCGTTTCCACCGACTTCCAGTTATGATCGTGGGTCTTGAATCCCCACGTGTCGTTGATGGTAGCCGGCGTCTCCCAGTCCATATCCACCGCCTCCTCGGGGATGGCGTTGTCCCCCGTCGAGGCATAGTCCCCCAAGGTGTTGCCCACGCGACCGCTCACCAGGCAGTCGGGCTGCAACTCGTGCACCAGATCAAGAAGGGACTGGCTCTGTTCCTCCGTGATCTCTCTGGGGGTATCAAACCATATGAGACCGATGGGACCATAGTTGGTCAGCAGTTCGCGGACCTGGGGTTCGACATAGTTTTTCAGATAATCCGCAAAGTCCTTTTCCTCCTCGTCATGGTCCCAATCGTTCCCCACGCCGTCGGGATGATGCCAATCCTGGGTCTGGGAGTAATAGAATCCCAGTTTGATGTCCTGTTTCTCGCACGCTATGGCCAACTCCTCGATGGGATCGCGATCAAAGGGGGTGGCGTCGACGATGTTATAATCGGTCACCTCGGAGTCGAACATGCAGAATCCATCGTGGTGCTTGGCGGTGATCACCATATACTTTTGGCCCGCATTCCTGGCCAGCGAGACCCACTCGGCGGCGTCGAACCTGACGGGATTGAACTGCTCCGCAAGCCTTTCATATTCTTTCGCCGGAATTCGGGCGCGATACATGATCCACTCGCCAATGCCAGGAATCCGCTCCCCCTTCCACACGCCAGCGGGTATGGCATAGAGCCCCCAATGGATAAACATGCCAAATTTGCTCTGGCGCCACCAGCCCAGACGGGGATCCTGTCTAGCCTCCTCGCGCTGTCCCCGTTCCTTACGAATCGCTTCCCGCTTCTCTGCCATGGACGGTCTCCTTTCTGCAGATGAGTATGGTCAAAAGTCTATGTCATCGGCGCGTCGCTTGCAAGCCGGAACAGTTCTGGCACGATCCGTCCAAAGGGCTTATGCATTCCGAGACTCCACAGGCCGCGTGGCGAACCAGACGAACCAGACGCTCCCCAGAGCTATACACACATCGCCTACGCTAAAGACGTTGGAGAGGGGGACGGCCTCAGGGATGGCGAATATGTCCCCCAGGAACCAAAGTGCCGTCTGGCCCTCCATGAGGGCGGAATTGGTCACCCGCAGCGTCTCGAATTCGCCTCGGGACTCGGCGATGCCGGCCAGGCGCAGGGCCTGAAGCGAGACGGGCATGCGACCCCCGTTGGCGGCGATGACGAGGGTATTGGACAGCAGGCCCAGGCCCAAGAGGACGAACCCGGGCACGCGTCGGTTGAACCAGACAACGAGGGCCAGCAACAAAAGCGAAAGGATATACAGGAGGTGGCTCCAGATACCCCCATCCACCGCGGCCTGCCAGCGAGGAGAGAAGACGAGAATCTGTATTCCCATGGCCAGGAGGACGAGGCCCCCGCACTTGAGATCTATCTGTCCCAGAGATCGCAATCTCCCTCCCAACAACAACGAGAACAAAAGTGCAACCGCCAGAATGAAGAGCAATATCATACCTCACCTCATATTACGAGACGTTCACTTTGTTCAGACGGGACCGTCCCACGGGACTCGACGGGAAGATCACCCCGCTCCACCATACGCAGAAAGGCATCGACGACCTGGGGGGCAAACTGCGTGCCCCTGTTCTCTATCAGCTCCTGCATGGCCTGTTCCATGGAAAGCGGCGAACGATACGGCCTCCAGGAAGTCATGGCATCAAAAGCATCGGCCACGCAGATGATACGGCTGCCCAGGGGGATCTCTTTTTCTGCGATGCCGGTGGGATATCCCTCGCCATCCCACCGCTCGTGATGATGGAGGACCAACTCTTTTCCCTCCTCAAAGAGGCGAAAATTCTCCAAAAGCTCCGCACCGATGGCCGGATGACGACAAAACTCGGCACGCTCATCCGAGGTGAAACGACCGGGTTTGTACAGGAGGTTGTTGCTCATACCGATCTTGCCCAGATCGTGCAGACGACCAGCCATAAAGATGGTCTCCGCCTCATCTTCATCAAGCCCCATCTCCCTGGCTATACCGCGAGCGATGGACGCCACCCGCTGCGAATGGTGATAGGTGCTCGAATCCCGCTGGTCGATGGCATCGGCCATGCGGATGAGCGTCTGGTGGGTCTGCTCCTGAAGCTCGCCGATGAACTGAAACGACTTGCGCACGACGATGATGGGAAGCACCAGAGACAGCACGCTCCAGGGTTGATAGAGCCACAAGTGGGCAAAAAGGGCCCCGATGGGAATGATGGTGAGATTATTCCAGATCGAACTCTGAAAGTTTGCCCTGTAGATATGGGAGAAACTCACCCCGCTCAGCAAGGACATGAGGATAGTCACCAGACCTATATTCACCAGTAAATAGATCAACACAACGGCCCCCACCGCGCCGACGTTCTGCGGTGAGGCAAAGGGGCTGGCTCTTCCATCGTTCAGCAGACGGTAACCCAGTCCCAGACTGACGGAGGTGATGATCATCTCAGAGACGTTAAAGATCGCCTTGTACCACTCCTTTCGCACCACAAGCTCGGCCAGAAGCGTGCCCAACAGGGTCATAAGCACGGTGACCCAGGGCCCAAAGATGATGGCCGCCGCCGTCTTGAAGGCACAGGAGACAGTTACCTCGGCATTCCCCCTTGATGGAAGTCCGATGGGGTAGAGGTCGCCAAGGAAAATAGCCAGAGAAAAGATCACCATCTGTAAAATGACCGGGCGACTGAAAGAGACCGCACTCAGGGAATAGCCCACAGTGAGAAGGGCTATGAAAAAGAGGATAAAAATGTATATATGTACTCTGGTGGGCAGTGCCTTCATGATGAATGCCTCATAACCTGAACCTATGCACACCGTATTATGACGACAATGCCGCCAGGAACTTTGATGGCCCATTCAGTCTTGAGCGCATGTGTGGGGATAGCCAGGAACAAATGCGCTGCCAGGTGAGGAACCACCCAGCAGCGCATCATCCAAGCTCAGAAACGACGCTATCATCACGCCGGCCCCGGCTTGGTATCGCGAACCAACAGCACCTAGCGGTTCTCTTTTAGATCAGGAGCCGTACTCTAGACTCCCAAGGTGTTGGATCGTCCTAGCGCCACTTCCAACCAGCAGCGGCAGCAGCGATAAAGCTGGAAAGAACGACCACTACGTACATTGCCTTAACGTACAGTTTGTCGATACGCCATTTCATGGGGAAGCCTCCTCTTGTCGCTTGATCATGTAAAAGAATCTGGCATTCCCCTTCGCTCCGCTTCAGCCCCAAGGGCCGTCAAAACTAGGTGCTGTTGGATTCACCCTCCTTTATTCTCTTGTGTCCAGATGATGAGGCGGCGGTTCATAGCATCCAACGTAGCCTTGCTAGCCGCCTCAGACACATTGTACCTTACGATGGCCGTCCCTGTCAAGCGCTCCCGCCCCTGAGAGCTAAAAGCAGAGACGATGGTCAGGCACACGCTCTCCTCATCCGTCGGGACGAAAAACACGTCGTCCAACTGCAAGGGCACGATATCCCCCACGATCTTTTGCATGGCGTCAAGGGTGGCCCCGGCCGCAGCAATCGCGGTGGCCTTTTCCTGCGATGTCTCGTCGGCGGGGAATGCCGCCACGCCCTTGTATGATTCATCGCCGCTCCCGAGGACGATCCTCACGCCTCCCTCCTCTGACAATAGATCGGCCGATACGAGACGTAGCCGTTCCTCCATGCCCGTCGCCTCCTCAAGCTGAACGATGCTTATCTTGCGATAGTCGAGGTTGATTCCAAGACGGGTGTAGAGCAGGGATTCCGTATCCCGCACGATCTGTTTGGGATGTCGAGAGGGGGATGCCTCCATGTGAACCTCGGCGATCTTCCCATCATGGTCGCGCACGACACTGGCAGAAAAGACGCCCTGGATACGCTCCAGGCTCCTCTGTAGATCTTTGGCGATCCTATTGTCCTTATTCATCCTCTCCTATATCCTGACCTTCTCCCCTATTTCACAAGCCACGTATCAGCAGACGGTCAACGGCCATTCGCCTTCCCCTCGCCATCTCATATGGCGCCTCCGTTTGTCCCTATCGACCCTCTCTCATCTATTATAACGTCATTATACAGGGATGGATACGGTTTTCAAGTGTCGAATACGGGATATTTACATCTTCTAGGGGGGGCACTGCCACAACACAATCAGGACACCTATTCCGTCAGGGGAACGCCCGACATATTGAAAGCGTGCCGCAGGGCCCAATACCCAAGATGCGCATCCACAAAGGGATCGTATCCCCTCTTGCGCTGTACCATGACGCTCACCTCCACACAGATGAACCCCCTATAGCCCGCCGCATCCATGGCCTCCAGATAGTGCACGAAATCAAAGGGGCCCGATCCGGGGGTCAGGAACTCGTGGTGAGGATATCGGCCGCGCTGATCCTTTACGTGGGTGTGTACGGCATAGGGCGCCATCTCGGGCACACATTCGTCTATGCCAATGCCCATAACGTCGAAATGGCTGATGTCGAAACTCAACCGTACGGCGGGGTGATTCACTTCCTCCAGGAGCCACTCCGTCTTATCGGGCATATCCAGGGCCGTACCCGAGTGGGGCTCCACGGCCAGGATCACCCCTCGCCTGGCCGCCTCCTCGCCCAGATCGTGCACCCGTTCGGCAACGAGCTCCCTCTTGGTGGCCCATTCTTCAGGGCGACCGCCCACCAGGCTCACCATGATGGGCGCCTGTGTTCCCTGGTCGAGCTCGGCGGCCAGATCCATAGCCCCACGCAGGTACTGCATGTTGGCCTCGTTCTCTTTTTCGTCGTCCTCGCACATGGACCTGTGACTGGCCACTGCCGTGAGCGCCAGCCCATTCTCGGCAAGCAGCTCCTTAAGCCGCTTCTGCCGCGCGAGATCCAGTGACTCCAGCTCGGTGGGCCATCCTGGCGTGACGGCCAGCTCTATACCCGAGTAGCCGATCTCGGCCACGGCGGGCAGGGCCTCCTCCATACCCACATTTTTCATCCCCCACGTGCAATACCCTATGTGCATACTGTAACCATCTCCTCAACATCCAAGAAAACCTCGATCACCTCTAGATCCCCCACTCTGCGTTGATCTCTTGTTGGTAGGCGTCGACCTCCTCGTCCTCCACCTCCTGCACGGTGACGGGGCGATCGAGCACCCCCGATTCCAGGCCGGCGTAACAGACGGCCAGGGCTTTACGCCCCATGAGGCTGTCCACCTCCGGCCTTTTGCCCGTCAGGACGCACTCGCCGAACTCGTGATATTCCAGGGCCAGGAGTTTGCGATCCGCCTCGGGGAAGGTGAGATCGTAGGAGGTGGGGCGCTCATGGCCAAAGAGGATGGCGGAGAGTTCGTCCAGGTGATAGTCGGGGACGAAATCCAACAGTGCCTCACCGGTGATCCCTTTTTCGTCATCCAGGTTCAGCACGGGCGATCGACCATTCCGCGTGCCCCCCGGACACAGGGAACCGTCGCTGCCGTATATGGCGCGATGGCCAAAACCCTCGCCGTGGGCGGCGTAGAACTGCGTCCACTGCCCGATGGTGCCGTCCTCGAATTCCAGCACCGAGACAAAGGTATCCTCGGCCGTGGCCTCGATGGAGGGGGGCATCTCCTCGTACCAGGGAGCGTAAAAGTCAGAGACGGCACTCTTTGACGCAGGCTTGTAACGTGTGGGCTCCCAGAGTTGGGTCCGGGCATAGACCTGGCGTACCTCCCCCATATAATAGAGCATCAGGTCGGCGGTATGAACCCCCGCGTCGGTGAGGATGCCCCCACGATCCTTATAGTGACGCCAGGGGAGGATGACGATGGTATCGCCGCTCCCCGCACTGATGTCAAAGAACACAAAGGGCGTACCGATGACGCCCGCGCGCAGCAGCGCCCTGGTCAGGCGGCTCATGGGGTCGCGGCGATAATTCTCCGCCACGCTGAGCACCCGATCATCGCAGCCCCTCTCCGCCTCGATGATCCGATTACAGCCCCGCATGGTGAGGGCCAGGGGTTTCTCGCAGAGGACGTGAAAGCCCAGCTCGAGGGCCATGGGTACCACCACGTGATGGGAACCCGCATCGGTCACCACGTCCACAGCCTGCAGGTCTGGCAGGGCGGAGGCCATCTCGGCCATGTCCTGAAAGACAAGGGGCTTTTCGCCCAACAGTTCCTTCGCCTCCCGGGCCAACTGTTCCGCGTTCTCCCGCCGCAGATCGCAGGCCGCCACCAGTTTTACGTTGGCGCGCCCCGTATCGTATAATTCCTTGAGGCCGAACAGATGGCGCCTGCCCATGCCCCCACAGCCCACGATGGCCAATGGTACCGCCCCGCCTTCATCCCTGTGTGATGACATCCGTCGCCTCCCTCGCATGATAGGCCCTTTCATCTATGAATCGAGTGTACAACGTAGGTGTCCGAGAGGCAAGTGCTTGCGGGATGATACCGGGATTGTCAGTATGGGATGCACGGCTATAATAGGTAACCGATACGTTCTTCCATCCCGTGCGCTAGCCGTGCAAGTGAGGGAATTCCTGAGGATGCTCCGCCGAGTGGGGAGGAGGATATTGGCCCTTCTCTGTATCCTATGTTCCCTGTGTCCCGTGGCTTGTTCCGCGTCCCTCGTGCCCGTGGTCATCAGCACGGAACACGAATACGTCCTCACCCGCTTCGAGGGGGAGAAAATGGTGACGGTGGAGGACGACGATCCCCTCTACGAACGTTTCGACACCCACGTCCTCTCCGATCCCTACCTGCGCCAACTGATCACCCTCTTTGAGGACACCACAGAAGCCTTTTGGGCCACCAACACGCTAACCTCTTTCTCACAGACCGTGGAGAACAGGCTGGTGGTCGTGGTGAACAGCCCGCGGGCGGAGGTTCTGCACGATGTTGTGGTGGAGGACGGCAGCAGGCGGGTGCCCATCGAACTGGCCCTCGGCCTGGGACGAGACGGGGTGGTGGACCTGGCCCACGCCCGCCAACACTTTGCCCCCACCATGGCGCGCCTCCTGTGGGAACTGGTGGGCCTGCCCCCGTCGGACGCGCCGCCCGTGCCCCCTCACGAGATCACGGATCCATCGACGGCACTGGAAAGAGGATTCGAGATGGCCATCGATGCCATGCACGAGGAGCGCTCCTCCCAGAGACTGAGAGAGGCACCTTCCGAGAGGCACGCGCTGGTGTCGTGCAACGCCTTTCGGCGCCATTTCGTGGACGATGCCCCGGACACCCCCTTGCGCTCCCACGAGGAGGCATTACAGACGCCCGGCGTCGTGGCCACCTTCTTTTATCGGCTATTAAAGCGGACAAACGCCGCCTACCCCCAGCGCTATATGCTGTGGTTCACCAACTATGAGGACGCCAACGTGGTCCACGCCAAGGTCCTCTATGCCCTGGGCCGCACGCCGGGATACGGAGGCCTCTCGGTGGAATATTTTGTCGCAGCATATGCGGAGGCCTTTCCCGCCGAACGGGAGATGATCCTCTCCCTGGCCGGGGAGGTCTTTGGTCAGAGCCCCTCCACAGCAGCCACCATCCCCTCTGGCAGCAAGTAGTAGTTACGCGAGGCGCTGTTCACGGCATAGGCCAGCCCCAGGCGCGTGAGGGTGCGCGCGGAGGGCATATAGTAGAGACCCGACTGCCCCCAACGCCCACAGAAGGCCTCCTCGATCCCGGCCATATCCCCCGATGTGCCGCCCTGTTCGATGATCAGTTGCAGCAGATCCCGCACGTACTTGTTGCATTGGCCCAAGGCCTGACAAAAGTAATCGTCGGCGCCAAGGATATCCGCCAGCATGTCGAGTAGGTCATCCCGCTTCACAGGGGGACGGGCATCCCGGGGCAGGAAATCGTATAACCCGAGGGCGCGATGGATCTGGAGCAGTTCACCCGTGCTCAACAGGTTCAAGCAGAAGGTGAGGGGCATCTCCAGGACGTTATCCTGTAAACGCCGCAGGTCAAAGGAGACATCCTCCACCCTTTTTCCCACCACCTCGATCTCTTCCATGCGACAGGGGCCCAAACCCCGGTCCGCGCAAAGCCTGGGGATATCATAGTCGGCGGCCTGTAACCCCGTCATCTTTAAAGCGACGGTATCGGTGGCCACCGGGTTGCGCCCCGCCATCAGCGTGTCCAGGCGCATGAAATTCCCCGCTCCATCGCCCCCCTCCAGGGCGTCAATGATGGCCAGGTCGGTCTTCACGACCGAGTTCAGAGCACAGATGGACTGGGCCACTGTGGGCTTGTGGGCCCCCAACTCATTCCCCACCTCGCCGGACAAACCGTAGAAAGGCAGTTCCCGTCCGCGCTCGTCCGAGTCCTTGTTGTAGCCATAGTACCTTCCGCCGTACAGCCCGATGAGATTCTTGAGGCTCAAGGAGAGGGGGCTGCTGCCCCAGAGTTTGAATACGGGAAGCGAGATAAAAACATCGCTCTCCACCACCGCTTTGGGCAGCACGATATAGGGACGCCCCAACCCCTCGGGCACGGGCGTCTTGACGCCCTCCTCCACGTTCAGATCCACCACTCTGGCCCCATAGCGGGCGGCCGTGCGATAGGTACCCTGAAAGCGAAAGGACTGCGTGGTATAGTTGTCGGCCGAGCCCTCGGCGATGACGATCTCCTTTGGATGCGTCTCCGCCACCAGGCGCACCACGGCCTCCACGAGTTCCGGGTGGGTGATGCCGCGATCCGTGGGGGCAAAGACAAAGTTGGGCTTGATCAGCACGTGGCTGTTCCTGGGCACGATCTCTTGCAAATCTCCCAACAGCTCCACGACCTGCAGCAGCGCCGCATCGAGGCGCTGCTCCACGACTTTGGTGATGGCCACGCGCTCCCTGGACATCGCTCAGCTCCTTCCGACGGCGGATCGACTACGAGGACGAATATCCATCTCTACTCTACTCGATAACGCCCCTTTACTCAAATACATCCGGCGCCCCGCGCTGCGCATCTCATGCCGTGGGCTTTACAGCCTCGATGTGAGCGGAGACGACAAAGTCCTCAACGTCACGCCCGGGGGCCCACTCGCGGATCATCCGTCTACTTTGGTCTTTTGGCTGAATACGGATTTCTGAGAAGCCCACCTCTCGCAACGTATCCTTGAGATCGTCGATAAAAGCTGCCCCGGCGATACATGCGGACCAAAGAGAAGTATCTCTCCGAACCTCGTCTGGCACTGGCGCCGTGGCGACGGTATCCGTGATAGCCAGCCTGCCGCCAGGCTTGAGCACGCGATACGCCTCACAAAGGACGGCACGCTTGTCCGTCGAGAGATTGATCACGCAGTTGGAAATGATAACGTCCGCGCTGTTATCGGCCACGGGGAGGTGCTCGATCTCCCCCAGGCGAAACTCGACATTCTCGTAATCGCCCCTCAGGGCATTTTTGCGCGCCTTCGAAACCATCTCGGGCGTCATATCCACCCCTATCACGCGCCCCGTCTCGCCCACCTTGCGTGCGGCCAGGAAACAGTCGATACCCCCACCGCTCCCTAGATCAAGCACCGTCTCTCCCGGCTTCAGAGCCGCGATGGCCGCAGGATTGCCACAGCCCAGGGACATGTTGGCTCCCGGCGGCAAATCCTCAAGTTCCTCGACTGTATATCCCTTCTGCACACCCTTTTGAATCGCCTCGGCGGATGCCGCGCCGCCACAGCACGACGAACCACAACAACAATCACCCCCGCCCTCTGCTATCTCTTTGTAGCGTCGCCGGACCTCGTCGCGGACCACTTTTTCCTCATGGCTCTGGGGCATCGTTCCATCTCCTTTGTAAGGTAATTCAATTTCCTTTAAACTATTATAGCGCATTGCCTGTAAGCGTCAAATCTATGCCTTGGATTGATCCATCCAGACTGCCATGATTGCCAGGCACTCAAGTACCTGGCAACTGAAAGCGCGGGTCTAGTCGGACAGGACAGCGCCGTGTTCTTTTAAGATGCGTTTTATGGTCGCCACAGCTTTCCCATCTACCGATTTCGCCCTATAATGGGATGCGGACGGGAAGCGACAGTGAGGAGAAAACGATGGTCAGGGATTTCGCCGTGTTGCAGCTCTCGGGCTGCTCGGGATGTGAGGTGAGCCTGTTGAACGCCGAGGATTGGATCGGCAGGCGCAAGCTCACCTACATGCCGCTGATTCTGTCCAGCGAGGACGTGCCCGAGGTGGATACCCTTCTTGTCAGCGGGGCCGTATATACGGATGAGGATCTTTACCGCCTCCGCAAAGTAGCGGATCGGGCCAAAGAGGTGATCGCCGTGGGAACGTGCGCCATCTCGGGGGGCGTGGCCAACCTGGGGGCGCGGGACGAGGTGCGGGCCGTCTTCTTTGAGGCCATGGAACGACGCCACGTACCCCGCATTCTCCCCAAACTGCACCCCGTGGACGATGTGGTTGCCGTGACGCGCTACCTCCCCGGCTGTCCCCCCGTGCCCCACCTCTTTATGGTGGCACTGTTCGACCAAGAGGATTTTGAGCCGGCCAAGACGGTGTGCATCGAGTGTGGGCGCCGCAGGACGAAGGACCGCCCCAAACACCTGCAGGGCTTTCAGGGTGGGGAGGTGGATCCCGAGATCTGCCTCATCAACCAGGGCTTTCTATGCGTGGGCACCTCGACCCGGGGAGGCTGCGGTGCCCCATGTACGCGGGCGGGCCACCCCTGCGTGGGCTGCCGCGGTCCCTCAGACAGGCTTATCTCCCTCTCCTCCGAGGAGTGGTTCTCGGCCATCAAAAGGATCCTGGATAACATGACCGATATCCCGGATAAAGAGATCGACGAGGCCCTCCGCTCGCCCCAACTTGCGCTTTTCGTCTTCCAGTTCGCCGATTACGCCGCTGTCCCCAGGGATAAAGAGAGGGTACTCTAATGCCAAGCCTGACCGTCCCCCTCAGCCGCATCGAGGGACACGCCCGCGTCGTGATCGAGTTCCAGGGCGAGAACATACTTTCGGCCCACTTTCAGGCCACGGAACGCCGGGGGTTCGAGTATTTTGTGCAGGGGGCACCGGCAGAGCAGATGCCCGTGGTGGTACCCCGCATCTGCGGCGTCTGTTCCACGGCCCACCATGTGGCCTCCGTAAAGGCCCTTGAAAATATCTTTGACGTCGAGCCCCCGCCCAAGGCGGTCACCCTGCGTGGCCTGATGATGCTGGGACAGCTGATCCAGAATCAGGCCACGTCGCTCTTCCTCTTTACCATGCCCGACTTTTCCGGGCAGGAAGGACTGCGGAGCATCTTTCATTTCGGCGTGGAGAACGCCGATCTGGCGCCCAAGGCGCTACAGATACGAAGGGCCGGCACCGAGTTGATCAGCCTGGCCGGCGGACAGTTCATCCATCCCGTGCGAGCCGCCGTGGGCGGCGTGACCTCGGGCGTGCCCGCCGGACGGGCGGAGGAGATGCGCACCGTTTTAAGGGAGACGCTGCCCACGGCCCAGGAGATGGTGGATCGCTATTGGGAGATGTTCCTCAATCTGCAGGATCGTATCGGAACCCTGGGCGACGACACTCCCTCCCACTACCTCGCTGCCATAGCCAAGGGCCACACCTACTATGGCGGCGACATATGCGTGTTGACGCCCGAGGGCGAGGAGGATGTGACCTTTTCCGTATGTGATTATGATCAGTATCTAGAAGAGGTGCCCATCGAGACGAGCTATTCGAACGGCACCCTCTATGATGGCGATATCCTGCGGGCCAACTCGCTGGCGCGGGTGAACATGCTCCCTTCCATGGGGACACCCCTGGCCGATGATTATCTGGCGCGCTTTCAGAAGGAATGGGGACGTCCCGTCCACGCCATCCTCCTCTTTGATCTGGCAAGGACCATCGAGCTCGTCTATTGTATAGAGCGGGCCATACAGATCCTGGAGCAGGATCTCGAACACGGCGAGTTTCGCGTCGCCCATCACCCTCAGGATGGTCAGGGATGCGGCGTCGTCGAGGCGCCCCGGGGGCCCCTCATTCACGACTATTTGATCGAGGACGGGTTGGTCCGGAACGCCAAATTTCTCATCCCCACACAGCATAATATATTGGCCATCGAACAGGCTCTGGAGATCGCGGCACGGCGCTATATCACCGATGAGGGCATCGATCTCGAGTTGGAACGCGCCGTGGGACGTGTGGTGAGGGCCTTTGACCCCTGCATCGCCTGCGCCACCCACTGAACCACGATGGCGCCAAGAATTGCTTGCCGCCCGTGCGTATGTTATCATACCTTCGTCTCATCGTTCGTGTTTGAGGATATGTAGGATGATGCGTAACCGCTCCTTTTCTCTCTCCCAGGCTAAAGGCGAATACGCCGAGGCAAGGCGCTCGGCGCTCATGCGCCGTATCTGGACGAGCCTCACGGGACAGAGCAACGAACTGATCCCCTTTGAGGAGCTAAGCAAAGCCGTCGATGCCACCAGTCAGAGTTATCGCGGCGTGCGCCCCGTGCCTCTGGACAAGATCATAGGGAGCTTTGGCCGCAGTCGCGACTTTGATCGCGCCTTCCTCCCCACCCAGGAGCATTCCAGCGGCAAATGGCTCAGCGTGGATTCGGCCTACAATAGAGGGGTGACCTTTCCCCCCATCTCCCTGTACAAGATAGGCGACGCTTATTTTGTGGTGGACGGCCACCATCGGGTGTCGGTGGCCAGGCAAAAGGGGCAAAAGTTCATAGACGCCGAGGTGATCGAGGTCGAGAGCAAGGTACCCGTCAGCGCCGATCTAACCCTCGATGACCTGGACGTCCTGGCGGCGTACCGCGATTTCCTCTCCCAAACCAAGCTCGGCAAACTGCGCCCCGAACAACAGATACGCGTGTCTTTGCCCGGCGACTATCGCAAGTTGATCGAGCACATTCGTACCCACAAATACTTTGTGGAAACTCGCGAATCGCGCGAGTTGACATGGGAAGAGGCCGTCACGCACTGGCACGACAACGTCTACCTGCCCGTCATAGAAACCATCCGCGAGAACGACGTGCTGGAAGAATTCCCCAACCACACGGAAGCGGACCTCTATCTGTGGATCATCGAGCACGCCTACTATTTGTCGCAGCGTTTGGGACAGGAGGTGGCCCCCTTGGAGGCCGCCACAGACTTTGTGCGGCGTTTCGGGCAGCGCCCAAAGCGCCTTCTGAGCCGCCTGAAAAGCAGCCTCATCGAAAGGATCATGCCCGAACAACTGGAACCCGGACCCCCGGCCGGGACGTGGCGGGAGCAACGGGTGGAACCCGGCGAGGAAGAGCACCTCTTTCGGGATATCCTGGTCACCCTCACCGGGGCACCCAGCGGATGGCGCGCCCTGACCCAGGCGACGCGTATCGTCTATCACGAGCAAAGTGTCATGCATGGCCTCCACGTCGCCACCTCCGACAGTGAGGAGGCGCTGGAGCGCGGGCGGCGGATACTGGAGGAATTTTCCTCCCGTTGCGAGGAGCTTGGCGTGGAATCGTCCGCCAGCCTGGTCATCGAAGATGACGTCGCCCAGGTCATCATCGACCGGGCGCGCTGGGTCGATCTGGTGGTGATCAATCAGCGCAGGATCCATGATGAGAACGTGATACGTCCGCTGGGGACGATCTTTCAGGTGGTCGCCTCCCAAGCGATGAGCCCCATCCTGGCCGTCCCCGGCAACAAGGTGACGTCCCTGAATCGCATCCTTCTGGCCTACGATGGCAGCGCCAAGGCGAACGAGGCCCTCTTTGTGCTGCGCCACCTGATGCAGTGCTGGAAGGCCGAGGGATCCATCGTGACCGTGAGAGGCCCCAACACGGATAAAAGTGTGCTGGAGGATGCTCAGGAATATATTAAAGCCTCGATCAACAAAGAGGTCACGCCCTACTATGAACAGGGCGATCCCAACGACGTGATCCTCAGGATCATGGGCGAAGCCCAGGCTGACCTGCTGTTAATGGGGGGGTATGGGCATCGCCCCCTGGTCAAGATCTTCCTTGGCAGCACAGTGGACCGCATATTGCGCAGCGCATGGTTCCCGGTGTTGATCTGCCGATGAAGGGAAGCGATCATCTCATCGTATGGAAAGTACTCCTTTTGGGGACAATCTGTCTCCTACTCCCCGGAGCAGTCCGAGCCGCAGACCCCGACTATGCCCTACCGGAACAGCTCGCCCTCCCCTTCTCCTGTGAAAAAGGATACCGGATAACGTGGGGGCCGGAAGGTCATTGGAGTCAGCACAAGGCGACGGGCATCGCCTTTGACGTTGCCGTGGCAGAGGGAACACCCCTGTTCGCTCCCACGGACGGCCGAGCCCATTTCCTGTACGACGAGCGCCCACTGGAAACCAACCTCGGTCATTATGTGGAGATCGTCACCGAGGATGGTGACTGGCTCGTGCGGCTGGCCCACCTGCGGGATCCCCAATCCGGGGAACGCGACGTAAAGGCGGGAGATCTGGTGGGACACTCGGGGAGTTCGGGGGTACCAACAGCACACCTGCACATGGAACTGCTGGTGAAAGAGGGAGGTGCGTGGCGCTGTCCCGATCCCGACCGCCTCATAAGGCTCTTTGGCCTGCCCGTCACGGCCCTCACCGAGGGCACCGCCATACGCAACCGGGGATGCCCCCCACAGGTCGGGGTGGATGGTCCCATACGGGTCGACACAGAGGCGGCCCTGGGAGAGACAGTCTTCCTATCCGTTCCTCTGCGCAATGAGGGGTTCGAAGGGGTGCTCCTCGACGACGTACACGTGCTCCTCGCCACGCCATCGGGCGCCTCCCTCACAGCGCAGGCCCATGGGCCGTGGGCCCTTGAGAGCAAGGCCTCCCTCATCGCACGGGTCCCCTTTCAGCCAACCCTCTCTGGCCCGTGGGCTGTACAGGAACTGGTCTATGTGATGGATGGCCAACCGCGTACGGTGGAGGCAGAAGGCGAGATGGAGGTGAGCCCCTCAGCACTGCGCCTGATCAAGATCGATGCCCCATCACAGGTCGGCGTCGGCGAGGAGATAACGTTGACGCTGCGTATAGAGAACGAGGGGGAAAAGGGTCTCGCCTTTGACGATCTGGTGCTCGTGGGAGAGCGTCCCGACGGCGAACGTTGGACGGCACGCGCGGGGGTGTCCGGCGTCCTGGCGGGGGCTAGAGAGCACTCCTTCGTGCTCCGGAGCGCAGTGGTGCCACAGAGTGTTGGATCCTGGCGCGGGACACATATAGGCTATGATAAAGGGGGGAGCACGTTCTTCTTCGACGAGGCGGACTGCTCCTTTCCTGTGGAAGGCCCAGAGTTACGCACTGCAGAACTGAGAGCCTATGTGGCAGCGGACGTTCTCCGCGTCTTCCTCCAGGTCTCCAACGTGGGAACTGCATCCGCCCAGCCCGACCGCCTTGAGGTCTGGGGCTGGAAGCCCCGCGAGGAACACACGTTCAGCGCACAGCACGAGGCGCCCGCACCGCTGCCAGCGGGAGGGGCAGCCCTCTTCCAGTTCGACGTACCCATGGGCGACGTGCAGGGGGCGTGGGAACTGGCCGAGGCGGGATACTGGATGCGGGGGGACTATTACGCCATACCCATCCCTCGACAAGAGGTCGTCCGGCGCGGGGGGAGCGAATCCCCATAAAGAACACGATCTACCGGACACTCTTGAGCAAACCAGGGTAAGAAACTATCTAAAATAGATAATGGGATCCCGTTGTAAAGACATACTGGCAAGCGTCCGACGGCTAACGTCCAATACTTGCGAGGATGTGCTATTTGCTGGGCTACCGAGAAAGGGGACATATGACGAATTTTGACCTATCCGAGCATCCTCACAGACGTTTTAACGCCCTGACCGGCGAGTGGATCCTGGTCTCGCCCCATCGTACCCAGCGTCCCTGGGACGGCCAGGAGGAAGAACCCACACGCGATGAACGACCCTCATATGATCCCGACTGCTATCTCTGTCCCGGCAACGAACGGGCGGGCGGCGTTCGTAACCCAGAATACACGAACACGTTCGTGTTCGACAACGATTTTGCCGCGCTTCTTCCCAATACGCCCCACGGTCAGCTGAATGAAGCGGATCTGTTCCTGGCCCGCAGCGAGCGGGGCATGTGTCGCGTGGTGTGTTTTTCCCCCGATCACAGTCTGACGCTACCCCAGATGGCCGAAGCCGATGTGCGCAAGGTGGTAGACGTGTGGGTGGAACAATATGAGGAGATCGGCGCCAAGCCCTTTATCAACTATGTGCAGATATTCGAGAACAAGGGCCAGATGATGGGCTGCAGCAACCCCCACCCCCACGGCCAGATATGGAGCAACGAGACGGTGCCACAGCTGCCAACCCTGGAGCAGCGGTCGCAGGCCCACTACCTGCAAGAGAAGGACGGCTGCCTGCTCTGTGACTATGTGTGTGCCGAGGAGGCCCGCGAGGCGCGCATCGTATGTGATAACCCGCACTTTTTGGCGATGGTGCCCTTTTGGGCCATCTGGCCCTTTGAGAGCATGATCATAAGCCGTCGGCACGTCTCCGCGCTGACGGAACTGAAAGACGCCGAACGGGACGCGCTGGCCAACATCATCCGGCGCTTGACCATCCGATACGACAACCTCTTCAAAACATCGTTCCCCTACAGCATGGGCATCCATCAAAAGCCCACCGACGGGGGGAAACATCAGGAGTGGCATCTGCACCTGCACTTTTACCCACCCCTGCTGCGCTCCGCCACGGTCAAAAAATTCATGGTGGGTTATGAGATGCTGGCCACTCCACAGCGCGACCTGACGGCAGAGACCGCCGCCGAGCGCCTGCGCGCCCTGTCGGAGACGCGCTTCGATGCCCGCTAGCGAGCAGGATGCGAACCAGGCCTAGTCGGTAGAGAGGATGACGCCCCCCCGACCGGCACCTCGCCGCTCGTCCTCCGTCTCCTCCTCCCTTTCCTCCAGCGCCTCAAGCCGCGTCGAGAGGATCTGGATATCGTCCATATCCAGCCCATATCCTGGGGTACCCGTGATGAGCTCCGTGATCAGGGAGCGCTCAAAGGTGTGAATGAACTCGCCGGGGGTATGATAGTCACGCCAGGGAATACCCACGTGGCGGCTAAAAAAGATCGCCGCGGGGGTAAATCCCGTCTCCACATTACGGAAAGCAAAGGTTCTTATGTTGCCCTCCTGCGCCACGCGCCACTCTATGCCCATGGGCGCCACGATGTCCGATCCCAATACGATGAGATAGAACTGACCCTGGCGCAGGGCCTCGACGTCGACGTGTTGATCCTCGTACGGCCTGGGGGTACGCTTTATCGTCCACTTGACCGAGCGTGGCATCTCGGCCAGCAATCGCCCCACAAGCTCGCATTCGGCATCCGCCTCCGGCGCAGCGCTTATATATATGCCCAGTTCCTTGTTCATCGCTTCCTCCGTGTATCAAAACCTCTTTATAGCCTCGGATCGATCAGGGCCTTTACCGTGCGATAGTTTTCCACATCCTCCAGGGCCTGGTTGGCCTCTTCCAGGCCATAGCGGCGGGAGATGAAACGCTCCCATTGAAACCGATCCCCATGCTTGGCCAAAACGCGCGCCCCACGCCACATATGGCTAAAATCGCTGCCCCAACAGCCCCGCACCTCCAGGTGCTTGCGATTTATATCCTGGTGCGGGTTCATGCGAATATCCCCCACGTCCGTGTACTGCCCCACCACCACATAGCGGCCCGCGTCGCGGGTCATGGCGAACCCCTCGCGAACAGCCTGGGGATTCCCCGTGGCCTCGATGGTCACGTCAGCGCCCCGGCCCTGGGTCGCGTCGAGGATGCGCGCGAGGCGCCCCTCGGCGGGGATGTCTTCGATGTTGATGGTCATATCAGCGCCAATGCGTGTGGCCTCTTCCAGACGCCTGTCGGGTCCCCCAACGACGATGACCTGGGTGGCCCCGCTGATCTGGGAGAGGATGGCCGCCGTCAATCCCACGGGACCGCTTCCCTGTACGACCACCGTATCACCCAACATGATCTCTGCCCGCTCGATGGCGTGCACGGCGGTGGGTAGGCCACAGCCGGCTCCTATAAAGCGTTCTGGGGGCACGGACGACGGCAGGGGAAGCACCTTGACCCCCGGCTTGAGGTAGATCATCTCCGACCAACCTCCCAGGAGCCCCTCGTTTGCAGAATAGGTGACGCCGTAGACGCGACGATGAGGGCAACGTGTGGAGGCCTTGGCCACGGTACAGAACCAGCATTGCCCGCAGGTCTCGTGGACGTCGAGAAAGGTGACCACCTGTCCCTTTTGTAGCGAGTTGCCATCCATATCTGTGGGATGCCCCTCGAGATCTGCTATCTCGCCCACGTTTATGTGCCCGGGAATGATAGGGTAGGGTACGCCGCTCAGATGGCCATGATGTAGATGGACATCCGTTCCACACACCTCGCTGAAAATAGTTCGCAACAGAATGCCCCCCTTCTCCAGGGTGGGAAGGGGGAATTCCCGCACCTCGATCGGCTTATTCGGTGCCGTCATGACCGCCGCCTTGACCATCAGTACCTCCATATCTTGAGATATTTGCCGCCCTGGATTATAGCAGTCCAGTTCGACGTGTCAACGAGACGGCTGGTATCAAGAGACATCGAGAATCTTAATGTCATTTTTACTTTTATTTTATGT
>CAZMOW010000008.1:0-55139 GCA_964567975.1 uncultured Anaerolineales bacterium
CAAAAGCTCGGCCAGTTGCCGGGGGGCGATGGCTAACCCGTCGATCTCGACGGCGTGCTCGTGCATCAGCCGGAATATCTCTCCCACGACCCAGTTGGCCGCCGTCTGTGATTCAACGTTTTCCTCCAGCGCCGAGAGCAGGGCTTCGAAATAGTCGGCCACAGTCCCATCCTCGACAAGGAGGGCGGCGTCCTCGGGCTTTATGCCATGCTCGGCTACAAAGCGCTCGCGCTTCTCGTCGGGCAATTCGGGCAGGCGCTCGCGAATTCGCTCGATGAATTGATCCTCGATGTCCAGGGGTGGAAGATCCGGTTCTGGAAAGTAACGATAGTCCTCGGCGAACTCTTTTGAGCGCTGGAACACGGTGCGGTGCGCCGCCTCGTCCCAGCCCATGGTCACCTGCCGCACCCGTCCTCCCTCTTCCAAGAGCCTGGCCTGCCGCTCGATCTCGTAGGCGATGGCCTGCCGTACGGCCCGGAAGGAGTTCAGGTTTTTCACCTCCACTTTGGTGCCGAATTCGGTCTCGCCTACAGGGCGGATGGAGACGTTGGCCTCGCAGCGCATGGCCCCCTCGGCCATGTTTCCCGTGCTCACCCCCAGATAGCGCAGGATGGTGCGCAGCTTGGTGAGGTAAGCGTGGGCTTGGTCGGCGTTGGCCATATGCGCCTCGGATACGATCTCCATGAGAGGGACGCCGGCGCGATTAAAGTCGATCAGGCTGCTATCGTGTTCGTGAATCAACTTGGCCGTGTCCTCTTCCAGGTGTACCCGCCGGATGCCTATATTCTCGGACTCTCCGTTGGACACGATATCCAGGTGCCCATCGACGCAGAGGGGAAAGTCGTACTGGGAGATCTGATACCCCTTGGGCAAATCGGGATAGGGATAGTTCTTGCGGTCGAACTTGGTGAATTCGGGAATTTGGCAGTGGAGGGCCAGGCCGGTCAGTATGGTGGCCTCGACGGCGGCTTGGTTGATGACCGGCAGTGCGCCGGGCATGCTGAGGCATACGGGACATACCCGCGTATTGGGCGGGGCGGCAGCATAGTCGGCGGCGCAGCCGCAGAACATCTTGGACTTGGTAAGGAGCTGAGCATGAACCTCCATGCCGATCACCGTCTCGTATTCCATCATTTTTCCTCTTTTTCTATCCAAATCGACTTTTCATCATAACGAACAGAGCGATCTATCCCTTGATGCTCATATTAATAGTACCCGTACTGATCTAGAGCCTCAAAGACGGCTGCCAGGTTCTCCCAGGGGATGTCGGGCGTCACGCCGTTTCCCGGCGAGGCCATCCAGCCACCTCCGGGCATGAGGCCCTCGCATTGTTCCCGGATCATGTGGCGCACGTCGTCGGGCGTACCGTGCTTCAGGTCGCGCTGGAGGCCGATGGTGCCCTCCATGGCGATGCGGTTGCCAAAGCGTCGTTTGATATCGTAGATATCCATGCTTTCTGCCTGCACGGTGATGAGGGAAGAGACCCCGATGTCGATCAGGTCCGGTATTATGGGTACGTAATATCCATCGGAGTGATAGCGGAAATGAATATCGGGATCCACATCCTTGATGGCCGCGATGACGGAGGCCATGCGGGGCTTTAGCCATTCCCTCCACATGTCCGGTCCGAGTATCATGCTCTTCTGGCTGCCCACGTCGTCATTCATGGCGATCATGTCGACCCCCGCCTCGGCAAAGCGGACCGCCTGGGCGATACGGATGTCGGTGATATGCGCGAGCAGGGCGTCGGCGAAGGCTTTATTTACATAAAAATCCTGAAAAAGTTTCACTTCCGAGCGCAGCGTCCAGGCGGTTTGAAAGATCCACCCAAGATGTGCGCCGACGGGATATCCGGCATCCTGGAGTTCGCGTACCTCTTTCTCCAGGTGGTCGTGGCGCCATTCTCCCACATAGTCAGGGAAGGGATAGCTTTCTATCTCTTGCACGGTGGAAAAGTCGCGCATGGGCGATAGGGGTGCGGACAGGTGATGGAGGTGGGCGGGCCGCATGGCCACGCCCCATTCGGAATGGTAGGGATTGGACCACTCCAGGCTCCATTCCACATCCAGATCCGCAAAATAGTGCCCAAAGCGCTCTTCCAGATTGGGCAGGGGGTCCGGTCGACGAAAGCCGACGCCCGCTATATCCCAATCCCAATATTCTGCCGGATCCTCATGGTCGGTCTGTTTCCGAAATTCCTCAAGCACGCCCGGCGTGAGATTGGCAAAGCGGGGCACGCGGTCGGGTTCCTCATGTTGTAGCGTGGTCAGCACGCGCTCACGATGATTCATCTGCTTCTTCTCCTTCGAGCCAAGGTCGGATATGCGTGGGTCCTGACAAATGTTGGGTTCTCTTCAGGCCTCCTCCGGGGGCCAGGGAGCGAGGGTAGCGCCAGAGGGTTCAGGTCCCATGGGGCGAAAGGGTACGCTCTCAGCGGGCGCGTACTCGATGGCCAGGTGGGGTGTGTACAACCTGGCGTGCCCGCGGTAGCGCGAGGCCATGGCTGTGGCCAGAATGCCCGTGGTGAGCAGGGTGCGCTCCACGGGATAGGTGGATTGCCCCGTCAGGAACATCTTTTCGACGTTCAGGCTCAGGTAGCTAAAGTGTCCATGGGCGCCGCCGCTTTGCAGGCGGAATTCGCAGGCATCCACCGTGCCCTCGGACCGACCGGCAAAGGCAAAGCTCCTGCTGTAGCCATTGAGCATGAGCACGGCGGCGCACAGTCCGTCCCGATAGGTGACGAGGAAAGCCACGGGGTCCTCTACTAAATCGGCCACCTTTGCCCAGGGCCCTTGTGTTTCCTCGATAGCCCCGCCCGCCGCCTTGGCCAGGGTGGCATGTCGGGGGTTGTCCTCCAGCCATCGCCATACGCCCTCTCCCTCCAGGCACTGGACGCTCTCCACCCCCATCTCGCCCCCCTGTCGGCGTTCCACCATGCATTGGAGGGTCTCCAGGGCATGGAAGCCGTAGGATTCCGTGGGCCCGTACCCTATGGCCACCGCCGCGCCCATGGGGGTCCCCAGAGGATATTCCATATAGGGTTTCCTCCAGCAGACGGGCAGCGAGGAGCCAGCCATAAAGGGGATCTCGAGCTCTCTGGCGCGTTCGTACATCCATTTGGCATCGTGCCAGTTATAGGATAGATGCTTGTCGCTAAAAACGGGCACACCCTGGTCCGTGGAGCTGAGGGTGCCGGCGACCTGCTCGAAAAAGTGACGGCGAGGATAGAGCTTCTGACCCTTCTCATTCAACGGGTAATCGCCATGTTCGCCGATGACGAGCACGCCGTCCACGGCCAGGTCCTCGCCACCCAGGGTGAGCGCGCTGCGGATGCTGGGATAGATGGGTACGTCGAAAGCCTTTGCCGTCTCCACGCCCGTATCCTCCTCGTTGATCTGATCGAGGTACAGCGAGGCGATCTCCACGCGGGGGGCATGGAGTCCCTCGTCGGTTGGAAAGCCACGCAGGAACTTGCCCACGATAACGTCGGCGTGAGATCGGGGACGATACTCGGTGACGATGGCGGCTATCTTTTTCTCGGCCAAGGTGTTCTCCTTTATAGTTCTCAGCATATGCGACAATACAGTTTGGAATTGCCGCAGGGAATTATTAATCGGCGAATCGGTAGTGCAGTGCCTCCAGATCGAGCCTGGCGTCCACGTCATCGGAGATGGCGTCGTTGATCTCCACAAAGCGGGGCTGACGCATGCCGATAAGGGCGACGTCCACATAGGGATCGGAGAGCACATAGTTGAGCAAGAGGTCCCCCACTTCCAGTAGGGGTATCTGTGGAAAGTATTCGGCCATCAGCCGCTGGAAAACGCCGCTGGTCATGGGACGCATGAGGACGACGCCCATCTCCTGTGCTTCTGCTTCGCGGATGATGCCCTCGTCGTTCTCGAAATCGGAGGGGTGTTGATACATGAGGTTGTAGCGTACCTGCATCACGTCAAAGGCGCCGGAGGCGATGAGCTTTTCCACGCCTCCCGAGGGCCCCTCGCAGGTGAAGCCCAGAAAGCGCACCTTTCCCTCCTCCCGCAGCGCCCGCAGTGCGTCCAGCCCTCCCTGCTTGAGGATCTCCTCGTCCTCGCCCCTGTTGTACCAGCCGCCATGAAACTGGATCACGTCGATGACGTCCGTTTGCAGGCGGCGCAGGCTCTCCTCCACACTATGACGGATAGTTGTGGGCGATGACCAGCGGCCGTCTCCCCCGCTGATCTTGGTGGCCAGGACGACGTCGTCGCGGTGCCCCTTGAGGGCGTTGCCCACCATCTCCTCGCTGCGGCCGTTGCCATAGGCCGGTGCCGTATCAAAATAATTGTATCCCAATTCCAGGGCGCGATGGATGGTGGCTGTCGTGGCCTGCTGTGCCTCATCGGAAAAGGGATCCCATTGCCCCATATAGTTGGGGATGCCGAACTGGGCCCCGCCCACGCCCACCTCTGACACTTTTAACCCCGTTCTCCCAAGCGTTCGATATCTCATGCTATCCGCCTCCTGACGTGGCCTGCAAAAAGTCCATGGCTAGATCACAGCCCCGCGCGGCGTGCCGGATATGAGATCCTTGACCCTGTAATACTGGGCGCGGGCCCTCACACAGGCGTGGGGATCCAGTTCATATAGTTCCTCAAGGGTCATGGTACGGATCTCCTGATCCTCGAAGGCGTCCGTGACAAAAGTCTCGGCCTCTTCCCCGTCGGGTGTGGCCAGCCATTTGCCCTCGTTATCCCGAAAGATGTAGAGGGTGCTGTCCTCGCCTATGGTGGTTGTCTCATCGAGAGCCCGCGCTGCTTCTCCTTCCTTTCGGAAGGGAGCTATGCCCGCCTCCGGGGCCCCGTGTGCCTCCAGGAACTGGATGAGAATGCTGTGCATCTGCTCTGCGATGTCCTGACGTTCCGCGATGAGATTCTCGGTCTGTGTGGGATCCTCCTGCAGATCGTACAGCTCCGAGGGCATATCGTAGGGGGCGCAGATGTAGCTCCAGCGCTCGTTGGTCACTGTGCGGGCACACACCTCGCTCCGGGCGCCGGCCATGCCGTCGAACTCTACGGAGGTATCGGACACGCCCTCCATGGCCTCATAGATAAAGCGGCCGGAGATGGCGGCGTCGTGCACGCTATCCCTTTCTCCGTGAAGTAAAGGAAGGAGCGATTTGCCCTGTACCGTGTCGGGGATGTCCAGGCCAAAAACGTCGAGGATGGTGGGCATCACGTCCGGCGGCTGTACCAGGGCGGGAAGGCGCTGGCCCGCGCCGAGACTCTGGGGATGGCGTATCATCATGTCCACGTGACAGGAGGGCTCGTAGAGATTGCCCAGCAGATCACCCGGCTTGCCAAGGAGGTCGTGTTCCCCCATGAGGTAGCCGTGATCTGACATATGGATGATCAGCGCCTCGTCGTCCAGCCCCAGGGCGTGGATCTTATTCAGGAGGTAGCCCAAGTTGCGGTCCACCATGGTGACCTCGCCGGCATAGCGGGCGCGAATGTCGTTCAGTTCCGCCTCGGTGAGATAGTCCGTGCGGCCATATTGCGGGTAGATGATCTCCTGGCCCTCGTAGGAGGGATCGGCGTAGCGGGCATAGTCATGGGGCGGGGGATCAAAAGGCTCGTGCGGGTCCCAGGTGTCCACCCATAGGAAAAAATCCTCGTGGGTATAATTGTCCTCCAGCCAGTCCATGGCGGCATGGATGGTCCTGGAAGCCATGTAATCTCGCTCATAGCGACGGGAGTAGCTGTTGCGCAGGATGCGCCTCATCTTGGGCAGATCGCCGCGCATCTGGTGGGGCAGGCAGGGAAGTTCAATGGGATGGGGGGCGGTGATCCACTGATCGCCGTGTTGTCCCCGGACCCAGTCCCAGCCGTCGAAGCCCCTGCGGAAGCCATAACCATCGCTTCCCATGGGTAGCGTATCGAAGAAGAGCTGGGTGACGATGCCAGCCTCTTCCAGCGCCTCCGCCAGGAGCACGTCGTCGGGGCGCAGGGGCTCCCATCCCGTCTCCATAAAGCCCCAGCGGCCGGTGAACAGGTCGCGCCGGTTGGGGACCGTGGGATAGGAGGCGATATAGCAACGGTCAAAGAGGGCCGACTCCCCGGCCAGATGGTCGAGATTGGGGGTCTCGATAAAGGGCTCCCCCTCGTGGCCGGGACGATCCCATGGCGCCGGAACGCCATAAGCACTGATATGATCGCGCCGCAGACTGTCGTTCATGATGACGATGACTTTCATCTGTTTTGCCTCCTCTGACAGGGGCTAAGATCCCTACGTAGTCGAACTATGGAACCGGAGATGCTACGATTCTATTTTGCGTAGAGCGCTTCCTTTGGCATGTCGGTATTTTTCTAGATGTCCAGGTTCTCCACCTCTGTGGCGTGGGTCTGGATGAACTTGCGGCGGGGGGCGACGGCACTGCCCATGAGGCGGTTGAAGATCTGATCGGTGAGCGTGGCGTCCTCCAGGGTTACCTGGACCAGCGTACGCTCCTCGGGATCCATGGTCGTCTCCCACAGCTGTTCCGGGTTCATCTCCCCCAGGCCCTTGTAGCGTTGTGTATCCACACTCTTGGCCGTCATGTTGGCCAGGAGCTTTGCCCTCTCTTCCTCCGTGTACGCATAGTGGGTGCTGCGCGAGGTGGACACTCTGTAGAGGGGAGGCTGGGCCAGGAAAAGATGCCCGTCAGTTATGAGGGGCTCCATGTAACGGTAAAAGAAGGTCAGGAGCAGGGTGATGATGTGGGCGCCATCGACATCGGCATCCGTCATGATGATGACCCTGCCGTATCGTAGACCATCCAGATCGAACTGCTCGCCTATCCCCGTACCCAGGGCCTGGATAAGGGCCTTGATCTCTCTATTTTTGAGGGCGCGGTCCATACGTTTCTTCTCCACGTTCAATATCTTGCCACGCAGGGGCAGGATGGCCTGGAAGCGGCGGTCGCGGCACTGCTTGGCCGAGCCACCCGCCGAATCGCCCTCCACGATAAAGAGTTCTGTGCGCTCGGCATTGCCCTCGGAACAGTCCGCCAGTTTGCCGGGCAAGGTGCTGGTCTCCAGTACGCTCTTGCGCATGACCAGGTCCCGCGCCTGACGCGCCGCCATACGCGCGCGGCGTGCACGCTTGGCCTTGCGGATGATGGTGTTTGTGGCCCGAGAATTATTCTCCAGCCAGGTGCCAAAAGCCTCGCCAAATACGCTTATCACCTGACCGGTCACCTCGGCATTTCCCAGCTTGGCCTTGGTCTGGCTTTCGAACTGGGGGTCCTGCAGCTTGATGCTGACGATGGCCGTCAGGCCCTCCCTCACGTCCCGGCCCGAAAAGTTCCCCTCGCTCTCCTTCAGGGCGTTATTGCGCCGGGCATAGTCGTTCACCGTGCGAGTCAGAGCGCTGCGAAAGCCGGTCAGGTGGGTACCGCCATCCACCGTATTGATATTGTTGGCGAAAGCAAAGACCGATTCCGAATAGGTATCCGTGTACTGCAGGGCTACCTCCACGGTCGTCCCTTCCACCTCACCCTCCACGTAAAAGGGTTCGTTCAGCGTGTCGCGATCCCGGTTCAGATAGCGCGTGAAGGACTTGATGCCACCCTCAAAGTGGAAGCTGGCCTCCCGTCCGCCGCGCTCGTCAAAGAGGTGGATGGTCATGTTGCGGGTGAGGAAGGCCATCTCCCGGAAACGCTGACTCAGCGTGTCAAAGTTATAATCGAGGGTGTTCATGATCTCGGTATCGGGCAAAAAGCGGGTGCGGGTGCCGTGGCCCTCGGCTTTGCCGTGGTCGATGACCTCCGTCACGGGATGGCCTCTCTCGTAGCGCTGGGAGTAGCGTCTGCCGTCGTATTTGACCGTGACCTCCAGGTATTCTGATAGGGCATTGACAGCCGATACTCCCACACCATGCAGGCCACTGGCCACCTTGTAGCCCCCACCACCGAACTTGCCCCCCGCGTGGAGGACGGTGTGTACCACCTCCAGCGTGTTCTTGCCCGTGCTTTGCTCTTCCCCCACTGGGATGCCCCGTCCGTTATCCTCCACAGTGACGGAACCGTCCTCGTGGATGGTGACCTCGATGCGGTCACAGGACTCGGCCAGGGCCTCGTCGATGGAATTGTCCACCACCTCGTATACCAGATGATGTAAACCTCGTTTGTCGGTGCTGCCGATGTACATGCCGGGACGGCGCCTTACCGCCTCCAATCCCTCCAGAACTTCGATATCTTTGGCGGTGTAACTCTGCTGGAAATCGGACATTACTATTGTTGACTCCTTTGCTGTTCCAAAAGCTCATGCCAGGCGGCGAATCGATCTTGATAAAAGATAAAGAAGGCAAGCGTGGTGGACGTACCCACATAGGCATTGGCCAGGATGGCCACGCCGGTCCCCAAGGGGGAGCCCAGCAGCAGGCGGGCCCAGATAAAGCCGAGACCCACATTGATGAGATTGCTCAGCAGGACAAGGCCTACCGTGGGCCAAAAGTTGAGGCGCACGACGGTAAAAGAGTTCATCAGGGCCTGGAAGGGATTCGCCTCAGATAGGGTCACGGCCTGCGGAATGAACGACAAATAGAGCATCATCCAGAGAAGAAATACCCCCACAAAGATCACAAAGGGTCCGAGCAAAAAGCCGATGCCAAGCGCAAAGAGCCCCAGAATGCTCAGGGGAAGGACGATGATGCCCAGGTATAGCCAATATAGGGGCGTGCGCCGCAGCAATCTTTGACCGCTCATACGCTCGTAGCGCGTTTCCTGCGCCAGTATGGCCAGAAAAGCGGAGGCGATAAACAGTCCCAGAGCCATGATGACGAGTTGGACGAGAAACGTCTCCCAGTAGGTGGAGAGTTCGACGACCCAGTCCGTATTGGGGTTGATGGGCTCAATGCCCGCGATGCTGGGCACGCCCAACCTCCCCCAGGCCAGCAGGGCAAAGAGGTTGGTTCTCCCCAACGTGGTTTGCAACATCTCTACGGTCATCTCGAACATCTCGGCGACGTTGGCATCCAGGTTACCTGGTGGAGAGGTCGTCTCCATACTCCTGTATAGACTATCAATCGTCTGTTCGACGACGGGAGCGACGGATAGTTTGGGACCTGTCCAAAAAAAGATGTCCAAAAGGATGGGTATGGCGGCCAACCACAGCTTTCTGGCCACCTTGTTAAAGCTGATTCTTAGAATATCAATAATGCTCAATATGCTCACCTCCGAACATACATTCTACCACAGCCCTCCAGGAATGAAAAAGACGCAAAGATGTACAAGGGGAAAGGGAGATCACGTCTCCTCGTGGACGATGTGTCCCCCAAATATGGTCATGCACACGGACGTGGTGCAAAGTTTTTCCTCTGGACGCTCATAGATGTCGTCTTTGAGCACGACAAGATCGGCCAACTTTCCCGGTGTCAGGCTGCCTTTTCGCTGTGCCTCGCCGGAGGCGATGGCGGGTCCCATCGTGTAGGCGTGCAGCGCCTGGTCAAGACTCAGTCTCTCTTGCGGATACCAGCCGTCCTGGGGACATCCGTCCGGACGCTGCCGTGTGATGGCCGCATAGAGTCCCTTTAGAGGGTCGAGTGGTTCCACAGGGCAGTCCGTGCCAAAGGCCAAGGTGGCCCCCGTCTCGAGGATACTGTGCCAGGCATAGCTCCAGCGGGCGCGCTCGCCCCAGTGGCGGTCGGCCATCTCCATATCGTGAATGGCATGGATGGGTTGCATGGATGCCACGATGCCCAGTTGGGCCAGGCGGGGGAGGTCTTGGGGAGAGAGAAGTTGTACGTGTTCGATCCGTTGGGGCAGAGGGGACGAAAGCCCTTCCTTGGCGATCCTGTCGTAGACGTCGAGAACGCGCCTGTTGGCCCCGTCACCGATGGCGTGAATGGCGCAGGCCAATCCCCCACGGGCCGCCGTGCGGACGGCCTCGTACATCTCCTCGGGTCCCGTGACCACCACTCCGAACTCGTCTGGCTGGTTTGCGTATGGAGCCAACATCTCTGCCGTCCCGGAACCCAACGCGCCGTCCGCGAACAGCTTGATATGGCCGATGCGCAACGAGTCGTTGCCAAAGCCCGTCCGCAGGCCGAGTTGGCGGGCTTGCGTCAGTTTGTCGACGGGGATCATGTGCCATACGCGGAGTGTGAGTTCATCGCTGCTCTCCAGCCGCTGAAAGGCGGCCAGCGCGTGGGCGCCCTCACAGTTGTGGATGCCGGTGATTCCCAGCCTCGCCACATCCCTCATGGCGGCCCGGATGGCCTGGTCCACGGTTTGGGCATCCGACGGGGGGATGTGTTCCCTCACCAACGCCTGGGCCTTTTCGGTGAGTATGCCCGAGGGTTCCCCTTCGGGGCGCCGCAGTATCCGCCCTCCCGGTGGATCGGGCGTGGAGGCGTCGATGCCTGCCATATGCAGGGCCCGGGAATTGACCCACAGTGCGTGCCCGTCCTTGGAGGAGAGGGCCGCGGGCACGTGATCCACGGCACGATCAAAATCGTCCCGCGTGGGCTGAACGGGTTCTGGCCACACGTTGTGATTCCATCCCCGTCCCAACAGCCACTGATCCTCCTCCAGCTCCTGTGCGGCTCTCTCTATATACTGCAGGGCCTCCTCCAGAGAACGGGCTTTGGCCAGATCCACTTGTTGGAGCAGCAACCCATAGGAAGAAAAGTGCACATGGGCGTCTATAAAGCCCGGCAGCACGACACGCTGCCCCATATCAAGGTGCTCAGCGTCGGGGCAGAGATCGAGCATGTCCTGGGACGATCCGACGGCCAGGATGCGGGCTCCGCGTATGGCAAGGGCCTCGACCACGGGGGCCGAGGGGTCCATGGTATGCATTGCGGCATTAAAGAGCACGAGCTCTCGTTGCACGAGCAACTCCTATTTTTTTTAACGTTTTTACACCCCTGGACAGATTGGTGCGAGCAGGCGGGATGGCGGGCTTAGAACGGGATCTCTTCCTCATCGGTAACGGATGGGGGTCCCTCTTCTTCCTCCGGGCCTTGGGGGAAAGGTTCCTCTGCGGCCTGGCTGCGCCCCCCGAGGAACTGCACATTTTGTGCTGTCACGTCCAAAGAGGCGCGCCACTGGCCATCTCGTCCCTGATATGGCTCGGGGGTGCGAAGTCTGCCCTCGATAAAGACCTGGCGTCCCTTGGAAAGGTACTGGTTACAGGTCTCGGCGAGGCGTCGCCAGGCGCTAATGCGGAACCAAACCGTGCGTTCCTGGGTCTGTCCGTTGGAGTCGGTCCAGCGGCGATTGGTGGCCACGGAGAAATTGGTGACGGGGGTTCCGTCGGGTGTGTAGCGCATCTCGGGGTCGCGGCCCAGATTGCCAATGATGATGATCTTCTGGTACATTCTTGCCTCCTTGTAAATCCGCTCAACATTGGGGCGATTATAACATGAACAAAAGCGCGGGGCAACGAGAGGTTGCGGGAAGAACGGCGCGGCGTTGCAAGACGGGGGAGCTTTGTTTATAATACGAGCAATGTTACGGGAGGAGCTATTCTGGGGTTTCGATCATATATCGATGGGAGCGGAGCATGAGCAGGCGTACCACGGTTTTGTTGATCCCGTTAGTCGCGGTGTTGACCTTGGTGGGGGGATGCAAAGAAGCCACGTCCACCCCTTCCCCCGTGGCACGGGCAGCTACTGAGCCGCGGCTTACGGACACTGCTACGCCCGCACCCAGCACGCCCACGGAGGAGGTGGCTGTCGAGTCGACAGAAACCCCCGGCCTGGCCGAGGGCCCCGCACTGCTGGCGCCGCCCGATGGAACGGTGGGCACGGCTATCGACCTGGTGTGGGCCTGGGAACAGGAGTTGGGCGAGGACGAATGGTTCGAGCTGCAGATATGGCGTGATGAGCCGGAGGCCGAGCCAGAAATCCACGACTGGTACAAAGAAAAGCAGGAATGCGTCACTTCGGCGAGCCTTTCCCCCGGTGGTTATCTCTGGCAGGTGCTCGTCGTGCAGGGGCGTGAAGGCGAGGGTGGTGAGGTCATAGAACTCGACTATGTTGAGCCTCTGCACTTTACCCTTGTGCGTCCCTCCTTGAGGCGAGGGGAGCCAGGCGTGACCCCTGCTGCGACGGATACCCCGATACCGCCGACGGACACGCCAGAACCGCCAGTATATCCGGGTACAGCAACACCAGCGAATGGAGACTATCCTTACCCCTGATTTTTATCGGTGTCGTTTGGGCCTTTGAGGATTGTGTAATTCGCCGTGGGGCCGTGGTAAGGTCTGGGTCATATTCACGGACTTTTGTTTGCAGTACAGATGACGAGGCTATTTGAGGGAGGACCCTTGCAAAGAAAACGGATTCTGGATGCGAGTATATGGTGCCTGGCGCTTTTGGGGCCTGCTCTGTATATGGCGGGGATCATGACCAAGGGAATGGCCGTCTTTAACCTGGAGTATACGCGTCTGGGGTTGACCTACATCGCGTTGGCTCTGAGCGCCGGCTGTGCCGCTTATCTGACCTTTCGTCACGGTCATTCCACATGGCAGTTGGTGGCCGGAGTTGTGTTGCTGATCAATCTGGGATCCGTCGGCGTCTCTGGGGTGTTTTGGTTGCGTAACACACACCGTGCCATCGCAGAGATCAAGGATACACAGGTTGAGGCAGGGAAGGTGGGCGTCCTGGTCGCCCCGGTGGATCAGTCCCCCGAGGCGGTCCGTGAGGCGCGAGTTGTCGAGAAAGGGGTCGGCGATGCCCTGGGGCGTATGGGCCTCGACACGTATACGACGGTGCGACACGTGACACATCCTTTTGTGTCCACTGCCCAGGCCAGGGCCTGGGGAGAGAACATGGGAGGACACGTCGTCGTTTGGGGGACGGAGGACGGAGAGGGAGGTGACGCCGCGTACTCGATTACGGTACTCGGCGGGAATCAGACAGATATCAGCCTGGAGTCCTTCAACCTTATGCTCCTCATGGTCACTCAGGATACGCTGGTGCTGTCTACAAGAGCGGCTGCTGAGGAGGCCTTTGCCGAAGAGATTGTGGCGCCTCTTTCCACAGGGTTTGCCTGTCTCGCCGTTGGCCGGCCTCGTCTGGCTGCGGGGGAGTTTCATCGGGTGATGAAGAGCGACCTCTTTCCCCAGGATGACCTTCCGGCCCTGCATAACCATTTTGGCACGGCGTTGTTACGCCTTGATCGCCCCGATCTGGCGTTGAAAGAGTACGAGGCCTCCAACGAACTGAAACCCAATGCCAGGGCCTGGATAGGTCTCGGCAACGTGAAGATCGTCCAGCGCGAGTGGCAGGCAGCCGCCGAGGCCTTTTCCCGGGCCGTGGCCCTCGATCCTTATGATCCCGTGGCCTACTGCGGTCTGGGTATCATCTATGCCCGGCACCATGATATCCAGCATGCTTTGTCTTCCTATGATCAGGCTATCTCTTTGGATCCTGATGAGGCTGCTCCTTACGCTCTCAAAGCCTTGGCGTACGAGCTGGTGGGCGAGATCTCGGCAGCTCGGGATGCGTATCGCAACTGTGTGGTGCGCGCGGGCTCCCATGCGGGGCTCTATGCTGCTGCGGAGGAGCGGGCGGCGTATATCCTGGAGCATCCGCCCACAGCCGTTCCCACGGCGACGCCACGGCCCATCCCCACGCCCACTCCTATTCCCACGTCGTCCATGTACCGCGTGGAGCGCGGGGATACGCTCCAGGTGATCGCCGACGAGTTCGGGGTCTCGGTGCAGGATCTGGTGGTGTTGAATGAATTGGAAGACCCCAATGCTCTCAGCTCCGGTCAGATATTGCTGATTCCCCAGAAGCCGCCGCCTTGACGTGAGCGAGAAGGAGTGTCAATATCAGATGTCTTTGCCCCGACTAATGCTGGAGAATCTGCGGCATTTGGGGGAGGGACTGGTGGTGCTGGAGAGAGTGTAAGTTAGAGCAGTATGGACATTTTGGTTAGTTTATCCTTGAAGGAGTATCATGAAGATCACGGCTATCAAGTGCTATCCCGTATGGGTGGGACACAGGAACCAGTTCGTCGTCAAAGTGGAGACCGACGAAGGGATCTATGGTCTGGGAGAGGGCGGGCTCTCTGGCCGCGAACTGGCCATGAAGGGCGCGGTGGAACACTATGCTAACTGGCTTGTAGGGCGGGATCCCATGCGCAGGGGAGCGCTGTGGCAGGAGATGTATCGCAGCCAGTATTTCGAGGGCGGGAGAGTACTCACGGCAGCCATCTCGGCCATCGATATCGCCCTCTATGACATCGCTGGCAAGGCGTTGGAAGTGCCGGTCTATGAGCTGCTGGGAGGCAAGCACCGCGATTTTGTGCCGGGTTTTGCCACCACGGGCGGCAGTACCTATGAGGAGGTGCTCGAAGGCGTGGAGTTGCTTTTGGAGAACGATTGGCCCGCCATCCGCATCGGATTGGCCAGGCCACCGTATGGGGATCCTCAACTCTTTGAACCCCGCGAGTCGATCCCCTTGACGGCGCGGTGGATGACGAGGCTGCGGGGGGACGTGGGCTCGGGGCCGGTGCTGGGCGTGGAATATCATCATCGTTTGACGGTTGCCGAGGCCGCTTCATTCTGTCAGCGTATGCCCCAGGGCACCCTCGATTTTCTGGAGGAGCCCATCCGGGATGAGACGCCGGAGGCCTATGAGGCGTTGCGCCGCATGACCGACGTGCCCTTTGCCATCGGTGAGGAATTTGCCAGCAAGTGGCAGTTCTTGCCCTATATCGAGCGGGGCATCACAAACTTTGCACGTGTCGACGTGTGCAACGTGGGAGGCCTGACCGAGGCTAAAAAGGTCGCTGGCTGGGCCGAGGCCCACTATATCGATCTGATGCCCCATAATCCGCTGGGCCCCGTCTGTACCGCAGCGAGCGTCCACCTGGGGGCAGCGGTGCCTAACTTTGCCTGGTTGGAGGCGCGAGCCACGCCCACCGAGGATCGAGATATGGCTCCCGATCTGTTCCCCGTCCAGGTGACCCTTGAGGGCAATCGCTATCCGGTGCCCGACGGCCCCGGGTTGGGCGTGGAACTTGACGAGGAGTTGGCCTCCGAGCAAGAATTTGAGATGTGGGAGGCGTCGCATCTGCATCGTCGTGACGGATCGTATACGAATTGGTAGATCGTCGAATACCTGGGCATCTATACCCAGGTAGATGGGGGAGGGGATCATGGTAAGCGGTGAACTCGCCATTCACGGAGGCTCCAAGGCCGTAGGGGACGATTCGGAGGGGGCCTTTGAATGGCCCCCCATCACGGGGGAGGATGAGGAGGCCGTGCTGGATGTGCTTCGCCGGGGAGCCATGTCGGGCACGGATGTGACGATGCAGTTTGAAAAAGAGTTCGCCGCGTGGCAGGGCACAGAGTACGCCCTGGGTGTGAGTTCGGGCACGGCCGCCGTGCACAGCGCCATGTTTGGCTGCGGGTTGGGCGTCGGGGACGAGTTGATCTGTCCCAGCCTGACGTACTGGGCCTCGGCGTTGCCCGCCTTTTCCCTGGGGGCCACGATTGTATTTGCCGAGATAGATCCCGAGACGCTGTGCATCGATCCGGACGACATCGAGCGGCACATCACCGAGTACACCAAGGCCATCATGGTAGTCCATTATCTGGGGCATCCGGCAGATATGGATTCCATCATGGAGATCGCCCGTCGGCATGATCTAAAAGTGATCGAGGACGTGTCCCACGCGCAGGGAGGGCTGTATAAGGGGCAAAAACTGGGAACCTTTGGCGACGTGGCGGCCATGTCCCTCATGAGTGGCAAGTCTTTTGCCACGGGGGAGGGGGGCATGGTGGTGACCGACGACCGAGAGATGTACGAGCGGGCGGTGGCCTTTGCCCACTATGGGCGATACGATGACCGCATACGAACGGAATCCCTGCGTCCCTTTCGCGGCCTGCCCCTGGGCGGTTACAAATATCGCATGCATCAGCTCAGTTCGGCAGTGGGACGGGTGCAGCTCAAGTACTATGATGAACGCTGTGAGGAGATTCGGCGGGCCATGAACTATTTTTGGGATCTTTTGGAGGGTGTCCCGGGCATGAGGGCGCATCGCGTACCGCCCGATTCCTCCAGCAACATGGCGGGGTGGTACGCCGCACGGGGGCTTTATAGGCCCGAGGAACTGGACGGATTGTCCGTCACCCGCTTTGCCGAGGCCGTTCGTGCAGAGGGTTCTCCCTGCCAGCCCGGTGCCAACAGGCCTCTGCATCTCCATCCCCTGCTGCAGACGTGTGACGTGTACGGCCATGGCAAGCCCACGCGCATCGCACAGGCTCGTCGAGACGTCCGCCAACCTGCGGGCAGTCTGCCCGTGAGCGAGGGCATCAGCGCGCGGCTTTATAGTATTCCCTGGTTTAAACGTTACAGGCCGCGGATCATAGAACAACATGCTCAGGCTTATCGCAAGGTGGCGGAGCATTATGAGGATCTGTTGGAGGGGGACGAGCGCAATCCACCCGATCTCGGCGCCTGGCATTTTGTCGATTGATGGCCCTGAGGAGGCGCATATGATCGTCGACGCCCACAACCATCCGGATTGGCAGGGCCATGACCTCTCCGCTTTCCTGGAGAATATGGCCTTGTGCCACATCGATAAGACGTGGCTTTTGAGTTGGGAGGCGCCGGAGGACGAATACGATCCAGTACCCAGCCATAGCTATACCTCGCTGCGCGATGAGAGAGGGCCGATCCCCTTTGCACGATGCTTGCATTACAAGGAGCAGGCCCCGGAAGAGTTTGTCCTTGGCTATGCGCCGGACCCACGGCGCCCCGATGCCCTAGATCGCCTGCGCGCCGCCGTGGAGATATATGGGGTTCAACTCTATGGCGAGTTAAAGTTGCGCATGGTGTACGATAATCCCGATGCCCTGCGCATGTTCCGCTATTGTGGCGAACTGGGTCTCCCCGTCATCGTGCACATTGACTATCCCCTGGATACGGGAAGCGCGTATCCGCGCCCGAACTGGTGGTATGGGGGAGGGATGGAGGCTTTTGAGCGCGCCGTGTGCGCCTGCCCCGAGACGGTCTTTATCGGTCATGGGCCCGGCTTTTGGGCTCACATTGCTGCGGATGGCCAGTTTGACAAGGTCGCCTATCCCGAGGGGGCTGTCGTTGGAGAAGGCAAAGTGGTGGAGATATTGCGACGATATCCCAACCTCCGTGCTGATCTGTCGGCCAATTCGGGTCTCAATGCCCTGACCCGTGATCCGGCCTTTGCCAAGGCATTCTGCCTCGAGTTCTCCGACCGCCTGCTCCACGGTCGGGATTGTTTCGATGACCAGCGCGAGGTCTTTTTGCGTTCACTGGGACTGCCAGACGAGGTTCTGGAACAGATCTTATCCAGGAACGCCTTGGAATTGGTTGCGAAAGAATGAGTGGGACGCGATGACACCAGAATTTTTTAAGGAGAGGCAACAACACATGCCCTGGACGCTGCGGGATATGGTCTATGCGAGCATTGCCGCATTGTGTTTGATCGTTTTGGGCCTGAGCGCCGTGATGGGACTGCTGGATATCCTTGATGTAGGCCTGACGGATTCCTTTTCATCCGGGATGCCCGTGCTGTTGATCTTTTCTCTGGAGATACTTCTTCTTCCTCCCGTGTGGTGGTGGGGCCTAAAAAAGTACGACAGGGGCTGGAGGCGTATGGGGCTGCGGCGTTTCCCGTGGCTGCTTTCTGGAGCACTCGTTTTCTTTGGTCTCTTCTTGATCCTGCTCATAAACTTTATGTGGGAACTCTTGCGGCAGCAGTTGGGGTGGGCTGCTCAACCAGATTTCTTGCCCCTCTTTGGAAGTGGAATACGGGGGTTGATGCTGGCTTTATTCCTGGGGGGTGTGGTTGCCCCCCTTGCCGAAGAGATATTCTTCCGAGGCTTTTTATACGCTGGTCTGCGCAGCCGGTGGGGTACGGTGTGGGGGGTGATTGCCTCGTCGCTGATCTTTGCCCTTGTCCATCTTTCTCCCACTGTGATTCTGCCCATATTTCTGATGGGGGTGGTGCTCGCCTTCGTCTACACGTATAGTGGATCCCTGTGGCCCTCCATCCTTTTGCATGGGACGATCAACGCCATGGCTTTTGTCGGTTCCTATCTCAGCAGCAATCATCCGGAGATATTCGGTATGTGAGCGAAAGCCCCTTTTTCAGGGGGTGCTTCTGTATGGAGACACTTGCGATTATATGAACGTTGCGGGCTCCCTCGCTAGAGGGAGCCCGTTTGCAATCAGTCCGCGGCTTCGATGGTAAAGCGGCTGCCTGCGGATCGTCCAAAGACGTCGGGCTCGTACATCTCGTAGGCGTTGACCGGCATCACCTGAAACTCACCGGGTGTGCTGCAGCGGATACTGTACGTGTACTCGTAAGTGCCCCGTGGCAGGTGATCGACAAAGAGGACGGCTTTCTCGTCACGCAGCTCGGTGTGGGTGGGCCAGGGACGGTACCAATAGGGCCAGTACCCCTGGGATTGCTCGTCTTCCCCTACAGGCTCCAGTCCGGGAGCCTCCTCCGTGCTGCGGCTGGTCTCCAGGCTGGCGTCGATGGCCTCGCATCCCGCTGGGAGGGGATCTTCTAGTACAAGATAATGGAGATCGTTCGGGGCGATGAGCGTCAATTTGACGTCCAGCACGTCGTTAACCTGGGCTCGTGTGGCCGCCTTCTCGGAATCCTCAAGCAGATACTCGCGGTGCACGATGATGCCCCGGTTAAGGGCCTGGATTTCCTCGGCGGGCAAAAAGTAGCGCAGGAAGGCGCTGTAGTAGAGTTTTCCTCCATCCTCTTGGTCTTCCGTCGTATATCGTTCGATCTCGATGAGGTTATCCATCTCCCTTCGTAGGTCCTTCAGGGGGATCTGGCGACGGATGGGCGTGTCCACTTTTTCTGGGGTGACCGTTCCCCCGGCTTTTTGTTCGCCGTTCACCTTTAGCGTATAGCTATAGTCCCCCTCAAGTTCCTCCGTAGCCGCCATATAGTCCGTCAGGGCCAGGATGGACCATACGTTCTCCTGGGTCGTCTCCCAGCGGCCGCTTCGCCGAGCAGTCATGAGCCATCGCACGGCCATGGGCAGCAACTCGTTCTGGGGCTGGAGGCGCACCAGTGCCCGCAGGACGATGGCGTGGGTGCGCGTGTCCGTGTTCATGGACAGGCCGACGCGTTGATCCTCTTCCCAGTGGGCGCCGGTGGCAGTCACGATGGCCTCGTCCAGCAGTTCGTTGACCAGGGTACCCGGCCGGCTCTCCTCCTCTGGATCGAGGAGATGGAGCGTCATGGCCAGATAAGCCCGACTATAGAGCGACAGCTTGTCGCGTTCCCCAAATAGATTCACGCTGCGGCCCAGATCGCCCTCACCGGCCTCGGCCAGGGCGTAAAGCACCGTGGCGCGCTGATCCCAGTAGGTCTGCGTGTCCTGGGTCCTTTTATTCAGCCATTCCTGGAGATACCCGACGGCCCGATCGCTGACCTCGTCGTCTACGGTAAAGCCTCCTCCGCGAGCCTCTGTCAGTCCTAGCAGGACATAGCTGGTCAGGATGGGAGAGCTATCGTCGTTCTTCCACCAGCCCCATCCCCCGTCCATGTTCTGCGTGGTATAGATGCGTTGTAGGGCGACTCCCACCTGCTGGGGAAGCTGGGCCTGCAGTTCCGGAGATTCGATGCCCAGGTCGCGCAGCGTTCGGTAGGTCACCACGTTGGGCAAGAATCTGCTCACCGTCTGCTCGATACACTGATAGGGGAAGGTGCGCAGATAGTCGAGCCCCTCGCGCATGCCCGCTGCCAAAGAGGGATCCATCTGTATTCTCAGTCCCCCCTGTTCTTCGTCGGCCTCCTGGGGCACCCGCACCAGTTCTACCAGTTCGTCTTCCACCTGGCCGGCGGTTCCCACAACTTCTGGTGTGCTCATGTGGTAGACGGGCAGGGAGAGCCGCACGGCGTCCGCATACGTGCTTCCAGAGACGGTGAATTGTAGCGCTGCGTTCTCCACGGCCTCGACGCGCACGGGCCAAGAGACCGATTCCCGGCCACGGGCCGGCACCTTGATGGTCTGTTCGGACTCGTCCACCTCAAGGCCGTCCGCTTCCAACGTGGTGGTCATTTGCAGATCCCGGGTGGTATTATTGTGGATGGCGGCACCAAGGATGGGCTGATCGCCGATGACAAAGAAGCGGGGCACGGCGGGACGAATCATGACGTCCAGCGTACTGACGATATCAGCGTGAGCCTTGCCCACCTTGGTCTCTTTCGTCACCGCTTGCGCCGTCAGGCGCCACGTGGTCAGCGTGTCGGGAAGATCGACAGTCACCGTCGCCTTTCCCTCGCCATCGGTCTGCACGGCGGGATCCCAAAAGGCCGTGTCAGGAAAGTCCTCTCTTACAGTGCCTCCCGGTTCTCCCCCTCCGCCCCCCTTGCCCTCGGCAGGGCGCTCCAGATTGTAGCGATCCACAGACCGGGCTAGGGAGGTGGCTGTCCTTATGGAGAGTTCCCGTTCGCGATAAAAGGCCTCCACAATGTCCGGCTGACTACCTCGTACCAGGCTCTCGATGGCCAGGTCGACGAGTTGCAGGGAAAGCTCTGCCTGTACGCCTTTTCCTCGATGGTCCCTGACCTGTATGTCATAGGTGACCTGTTCTCCTGGCTTGTAGGTATCGGAACGATCAGGACGTATATCTATTTGGAGTTCCTGACGTTCCGTCGATACGGGCAGCATGACGAGCCCCATCCTGAAGGATGCCGATGTTTCGTTATCCTCCATGCCTTTGACGAGGACGATGGAGACATAGATGTTGGGCGCGTGCTCGGGCTGGATGGGGACCGCTAGCTGCTCGCTGTTCCCCTCCAGTTCAATGATGCGGTGCTTCAGGATGCTCCCCCGCTCGATGGTCAGTAGCCCCCTGACTGTCCCCTGATAAGGAGAGGGAACGAGGATGTGGGCCGTCTCCCCTGGCTTGTAAGAATCTTTGTCCGCTACCAGTTCGATCCTGTCGGTGTTCTCCTGGCCCCAGTTGACGTATCCTGCGCCGCTCACCCACAGGTAAAGGGTACTGCGCACCTCATTCTCATACTCGTCCAGTCCCGAGGCCAGCACCTTGTAGGTGCCACCTTCAGATGGGATGAAGGAGACAAGGGCCTCTCCGTCTTTGTCCGTCGTCAGCGTATGGGTGACCACCGGCGTATCACGGGTCTCGTTCGTCCAGTAAGCACGTCCATCCTCTGCTTCCTCTTTTACGCTGTACCATTCGTGTTTGTAAAAGACAAGGGTGAGATCCTGTTCCGCGACGGGTTGGCCCTGGATGTCCACGGTGAGGGAGCGGACCATCTGCTCCTCGCCAGCGGTGCCAACATAGCGATCTGCGGCCAGCCCGATGTAGAAGGTGCCCTTGTGCACGATGGCGGTGGTGCGGGCGCTGACCTCCTGATTGTTGAGATCGACGATGGACACCTCGAGGGTGTATACCTGGCTCTGCTTTTCCTCCTTGATATCCGCGGGTACTCTAAAGGTAAACTCGCCCTGTGCATCGGTAGTACCCTTTCCCTCGGTGACCAGTTCCCCATAGGGGCCCAGATCGAAACGCCTATCCTCATAGTCCCATTCCTGGAAGCTATAGTGTTCCTCACCCTCCCATCGATCAAAGGTGTAGGGGCGGCGCATCACACGCCAGGTCACCGTGGCATCGTTGACTGGTCCTCCGAAAAAGTAATCCGCCTTGGCCGTCGCCTGTATAGTATCTCCTTGTATATAGTCGGCCTGATCGGCCTCCACCTCGACCTGAAATTCCGGCCTGCGATACTCGGCGACCTGGAACTGTGCGCCGGTGGATCGTCCCTTATAGAGGGACTCGATACGGTAGTATCCCAACGAGGCCTCTTCGCTCAGGGGGATCTCGCCGTATATGGTGCCCATGGTGCTTGTCTTCAGGGTTTCGTGCCATATCTCTCGTCCCTGCTCGTCGAGCACGGTCATCTCCACACTGCTTTCCTGTGGCGGAAGGTCATAGAGCGCGTCCTCCTCGTCCCGCAGTACACCCTTGAAATGGACGGTCTGGCCCGGTCTATAGATATCGCGGTCCGTGTAGATGTACGCTTTGTACTCGGATTTTCCGGGCGCGCTACTCAGTCCGAAATCCCACGGGCTTATGCCGTCGGACCACTGATTTATCACGGCCCCCGTGCTTGTATCGCTCTCGGCGAATATCATCAGTGGCGCCCAGGGTTCCTGGGTCTCAAACTGGGCCATAGCGATCCCATCGGCATCGGTGGTTGCCTCTGCGATCTGCTCGCCCTCTCCGTTGTAGACGGTGATGTCCGCTTTGGGAACCGGCGAGCCGTCCCGCATGTCCGTGATCCAGACCAAGGCCTCGTCCTCTGAGGACTTGAGTGTGAGGTTCATTTGCGAGACGACAAGAACGTGGCGCCGGGGATCGGGCGCCTCTGGCGCCGACGCCTCCAGGAGATAGAGACCAGGCGAGAGATTGGACTCGCCTTCCGCTGCTAATGGTACAGAGATGGTCTCTGTATCGTCGAGTTTCCCGCTTACCCGTCGGGCCCAGCGACGTATCAGATTAGCGTTCTGCGGTTGATACTCGTTCCAGAAACGCCAGCCGTCCTGGCTGTTAAGGGCGATGAAATCCTCCTTTGGCAATTTGTAGAGTTCCATCTTTACCTGAGACACATTGCGATGGCGTATCCTGGTCTCGGGAACGCCATAGGCGTTGTAGGTACCAATCTGTCCGGGGGTATCCAGGTCCACCATGGGAGACAGGGCTTCTGTCTCAAAGCTGAAGGAATGGCTTTTCCCAAGGGGATCGCCATCGCGGCCCTGAATATCGGTGCTGAAGGTGAGGGTATAGATGGTGGACGGTGCTAGATTACCGTGCAATCGAACGAGGGTGTCCTCCTCCTGCCAGTAGGGATGGAGTTTGGTGGTGGGAGTGATAGTCGTGCCCTCGAGAAAGGTCTCCCGGCTGATGGGACTGGAGAAGGTTATCTCCGGGGGGTCGTACAGTGCAGAGGGCTGTCCGTCGCGGGGATATGTGGAGGTTATCTCTGGCGGGCTTATGATCGCAAAAGTCCACTCATATGCCTCTGGGATGACGGCCTCTCCGGCAGCGGCCGGCGCGCCCTCGGCGAGGGATGCGATGTAGACCGTTCCCTGTTGGAGTGACCTATCGGGAGTATAGATCATGGCTTCGTCTTGCCACGAAAAAGACCCACTTACCGTCTTTCCATCTCGCTGTGAAAGGGAGAAACGCTCCTGGGTGGCCTCTTTACCCATGGGCTGATTGAAGGAGATGCGGATGGTGGCGGTCCTGGAGACGTATTCCGTGTTTGGAGACGGCGATGCGGATACTATGCGCGGCAGTTCCGTCGTAAAGGACCAGGCGTAATCCTCCTGCAAGGTGCTGCCTGTGGTGTCCTCCAGACCAGCCAGAACGCGTACAGTGTACTCGGTTCCCGGTACCAGGCGCGCGTCGGGTTCAAAGGTGTATATGGAAGTGTTGGTCCATTCACCCGTTCCTGTGAGGGAAGGGGAAAAGGTGAGGGGATCGGGCAGGTCCTTTTGCTCTTTGACGCCCGTCAGGGGGACGATGGGGCGATTAAAGATAACGCGGATCGTCGTCTGCGTATCGACGTCGGTGCTGTCGGGCATGGGAAACACGTTGGTGATGTGGATAAAGCCCACGGTCTGGAGGCGAAGGCTGAGGGGAATCTCAAGTTTCAATCCCTGGGCGCTGGCTGCGGTGGTGTCGATGGTAATACGGTACTGTGTATTCCTCTGGAGTTCCTTTTCGGGCGTAAAACGCAAAGTGCGTTCGTCCTGCCAGGCAAAGCTTCCCTCTACGGTCGGTTCGATGCTCCACGCTTCTTCCACGGATTCCGTGTCCATCTCCTGGTCGAACTTGAGGACGATGGGCGCGTCGACGCGATGCTCCTCTCCTTTTGCTGGCGAGCGTTTTAGGAGTCGGGGCGATTGAGGCGGCAGCGGCGTGGAGGTGGGTTCGGGGGTGGTCTCCACGCGGCGCTCCGGTACCGGGGTCGCTGTCGGCGTGCCCGTGCAGGCTATGAGGACGACGACCGAGAATATCAAGAGGAGAGAACTGACTGATAGACGCTTCATGACGGTATCCTTTCCTATTCTTTCTTTGCAGGCAGGACGACGATGTGCAATTCAGGGCTATTGATTATACTCTGATTCTGTGTCAGTCCGCTAAGGCGAAATGTGTGTTCTCCCTCGGTGAGGGGCCACATGATGTGATAGGGAGGGCGCGTCCAGGCGTGCCATCTCTCCCCATTGATCCACAGGGATACCTCCTGCAGATCGTCTGGTGACTGTGCAAAGGCGTTGACCTCCAGTTGCTGATGGGCCAGGGGTATGTCCTTTGTCATCACGTATCTTCCGTTCGGAGTGGGGCTCGTAAGGTAGAGGGGCGCAAGGGCTTGATTTTCTTGATCCCCTGTATCGCCAGCACTGCTGACGCTTTCCGTCGACGAGGAGCGGGCGGCCGTTGTCTGATCCATACCGGGCAGGTTACGCCCTTCCTCCTGGGCCCAGGCCACGATCTCTGGGGGCCAATGGGTGACGGTCTGTCTCTCCCCCAATTGCTTGGCATCCTCTCGTGCGTCGACGGATATCAGGCTGTGCATGGTACACTGTTGGGTCGGTGCATTCTCTTGCAGAAAAAGTTCAGTTTTACGATCCTGGCAGGCCGGATTGGGCAAAAGCCCGGAAAGGGCACAGACCTCCACCTTCATGATGCCATCGGGCCGCACAAAGGGTTGGGGAGGATGGCGGTGTACGCTGCGCATGGTGGCGCTCCATATGGGAGCCGCGCCACTGACGCCCGAAACCTGTGTCATGGGTTCGTTGTTGGCGTTTCCCACCCATACGCCAACGACGTACTCGCTGCTATAGCCCACGGTCCAGTTATCGCGCCAGTTGGTGGTGGTGCCCGTCTTGACAGCGGCGGGGAAGGACAATTCCAGGGCGCTTCCCTCGCCAAAAGAGGGGATACGCGCATAATCGTCCGCCAGGATGTCCGTGATCAGGTAAGCGATTCGCTCATCAAGCGCTCGGTGCGCGTGTGGGCTGCTCTGGTACAGAATGCGTCCCTCGGCATCCTCTACATAATCTATGATATGGGGTTGTACGCGTTGCCCTCCGTTGGCCAGGGCGGCGTAAGCAGCGGTCAATTCTGTCAGCGTGACTTCGCCGCTTCCCAAGGTCAGGGCGAGGCCACGGGAACGGGTTTCACTTAGGCTGGTGACGCCCAGACGACGGGCCATGGCGAAAAGTTGATCGGTGCCAATCTCGTCCAGCAGCCTGACTGTGGCCGCATTATAGGAGCAGGCCAGTGCCTGGCGCAGGGACACCAGGCCGTGGTATTTATAGTCGTAGTTGATGGGGGTGTAGGGATTTCCCTCCTCGGTTGTAAAGGTGGTGCGCACATCCGCGATGGGGCTTGCGGGGGAATAGCCGCGCTCAAAGGCCGCGGCGTAGGTCAAGGGCTTGATGGCCGACCCTGGCTGCCGGAGGGAGAGGGCGGTGTTGACTGCACCATCTATTCTCTCATCAAAATAGCCGGGGCTGCCGACGAGGATGCGAATACGCCCCGTATTCGGCTCCACGACCACCACGGCGCCATTGTGGACGTTATGGCTGGGTTTCTCGGACGTCTGACGATTGAGCGACTCGAGATGACGCCGCAGGTGATCCTCTGCGGCATGCTGCAGGCCGAGATCGAGGGTCGTGTAGATGTACAGGCCGCCACGTTCCAGGATCTCTGGATCCAACACTTGGTCAAGCCGTTCTCGGACCATCATACAAAAGTGGGGGGCCTCGATTTGCAGGGGTGCACTGGCGAATTGCAGGGGCTCTCGGTGGGCGCGTTCTGCCTGTTCCGTCGTGATATAGCCCGCTTTCACCATCAGGGAGAGGACATCCTTTTGGCGCTCTTTGGCGGCCTGTGGGTTGGTAAGGGGATTATAGTTGGCCGGTGACTGGGGCAGGCCGGCCAGCATGGCACACTCGGCGAGATCGAGCTGCGCCGCCGGCTTGCCAAAGTAGGTCCGTGCTGCAGCCTCTACGCCGTAGGCCATATTCCCGAAATAGGTCTCGTTCAGATATAGGGCGAGGATGCGATCCTTGCCCAAGCAGCCCGTCATCCACAGGGCTATCGCCGTCTCGTGTACCTTGCGGCGCCAATCCCGTTTGGAGCGTGCTTTTGGAGAAAGTACGATGTTTCGCGCCACCTGTTGGGTGATGGTACTGCCGCCGGAGACGATCTCACCGTGGCGAAAATTGGTCCACAGGGCGCGGACGATGGCCCGGGGGCTGAAACCGGGATTCTCATAGAAGGAGGCGTCCTCTGTGGCCATGACGGCCTGGCGCAAAGGCAGGGGGATCTCCTGCAGATCGACGGGGCGGTGTAGGCCGGCGTGGGGGTCCACCATGTCGTAGAGCCGACGACCATGGCGATCCAGTATTACGCTTGAGGGGATCGACGTGCCGCCCCTCAACATCTGGGGGCCGAAGGCCCACAAAGGCGCGCGCAGCAGTAGGAAAGCCAGTGCTGCAAGCCCCACCAGACTGACGATGATGAACTTTGCTCTCTTTGAGCGACGTCGCATGGCGTCCCTATCGATTACATATTCCCCATGTCGTAGACGTTTCGAGCGGCGAGCTTGTTCCTTCCATGGAGATTAGAAGGAACGGTCGGTGAGAGTGCTGGCGATATGCCGCAGCGTTTCCTGCGCTGGATTTTCCACAGCTGTGGCCTCCAGGTGTTTGAGGGCCTGGCGATGGTGTTTTTGTGCCTGTTCTTGCGTGTACGTTTTTGTATCGGCCCGCTCCAGCAGCTCCAGCACGGTGGGAATATCCTCCCGCGATAGCTGTTCTCCAGTGTAGAGTTGCGTCAGTTCGTCGCATCCATGTTCCTCTTCCCATTGCAGGGCGTAGAGCACGGGGAGGGTCTTCTTTCTCTCCAGGATGTCACTGGCTGCGGATTTACCCGTGACCCGAGGATCTCCCCATATGCCCAGGAGATCGTCAATGATCTGAAAGGTCATGCCCAGTTCCCGCCCAAAGGCACGGTAGGAGATCATGATGTCCTCCGCGGCTTTGCCCAGCACGGCGCCCACGGCAAGGGATGCCGAAAGGAGGGCCGCCGTCTTGCCCTCGATCATGCGCTTGTAGGCGCTCAAAGGGACCGCGTCGGCGACCTCAAAATCGATGTCCAGGTACTGTCCCTTGCACATCTGAAGGCAGGCGTCGTCCAGCATCTCGATGACACGCAGGATGCGATCCGTCCCATATCCCCCGTTTACCAGGCGATGGAGAGCGAGTCGTGAAATGGTCCACATGACGTCTCCCGTGTTGACGCCATGGGCGATGCCCCACAGGCGCCAGATGGTGGTGCGATGTCGTCGAGTGTCGCTGTGATCCTCGATATCATCGTGAATGAGGGAGAAGTTGTGTATCAGCTCGATGGCCGCGGCAGCGGGCAGGGCGGCCTGCCATTGGCCCCCAACGGCCTCACAGGTCAGGAGGCAGAGGGTGGGCCGCAGGCGCTTGCCGCCCGGTGCCTCGTGGGGCTGAAAATCGCTGTCCAGCCAACCCATGTGGTATCTCATCATGCCATACAGGGTATCATAGGGCTCTTGCTCGTTTTTCAAGATGTCCCGCAGTTCGTCCTCTATGGCCTGGATGTACTTTTTGGTGCCTTGGATCATCTCATCTCCTGCGCTCTATGTGTGATGGGTCCAGGTGGGCGAGGGTGGGTGCTCCCGTGGCAAACATGGCCGTGCGCAGTTGGTGCACGATCACGGTCAGTTTCTCCACCACCGCCTCCGTCGATTGTGTGGCGGGAGGTAGCAGGGGCCGGCCGATGCCCACGAGATCCGCTCCCAGGGCGAGGCATATGGCCGCCTGGACGCCATCGGTTATGCCCCCGCTGGCCACGAGGGGCAGGTGGGGACAGGACTTTTGTACCTGGATCAGCGATTCGGCGGTGGGTAATCCCCAGGCATCGAAGGCACCGGCAACCTGAGACTGAATGGTGGAGCGGCTACGGTGCTGTTCCACACGGCTCCACGAGGTGCCGCCAGCGCCGCTCACGTCCAGGGCAGCCACTCCCACCTCCTCCAAGCGGGTTGCGGTTTGGGCCGAAAGCCCCCAGCCCACCTCCTTGACGAGCACGGGGTATTCGAGCCTCTTGCACACGCGGGCGATCTTTTTCAAAAGTCCCTGGAAATCGGTATTCCCCTCCGGTTGCAGTGCCTCCTGCAGCGGATTGAGATGCAGTACAAGGGCGTCCGCCTGTACACTTTTTACCGCGCGACGGCATTCCTGTACGCCGTAGCCGTAATTGAGCTGTACAGCGCCCAGATTGGCCAGGAGCAGGATGTCGGGAGCATGGTCCCGCGCCTGGTAAGTTTCCGTGAGATCGGCGTCTTCGATACTGGCCCGTTGAGAACCCAGTCCCATGGCCAGACCCAACTGCTGCGCGGCGGTGGCCAGCCGTCTGTTTATCTTCCAGGCCAGGTCGCTGCCCCCCGTCATGGCCGAGATGAGGAGGGGGGCACAAAGCCTGTGACCCAGAAACCGGCTTTCGGTATTGACATCATCCAGGGCTATCTCTGGCAACGCGTTGTGGACGAGGCGGTATCTCTCCAATCCCGTGGTGACGGCGGAAGCCACATCCTCGTTCAGGCATATCTCCAGATGCTCGTCTTTCCTTTCCCCGTGGGACATCCACAATCTCCTCTCGACTGTCATGTGCGAGTTTACCTTTGCCCGTGATGAATGTCAAAGGGGTGGCGTCTCAGCATGTGGTGCCGTCATGGTCGCGAACGCGCGAGTTTGAAAAAAGGGGGGAAAGGGGTAGAATCGCCGCGGTTTTTGGCAATTTCGTAAAGGAGATGTCGGGTGGGATTCAGGGCATACGATAAAGAGCGAGATAGGGAATCCGTCCATCGCATATGGAAAGAAGTGGGCTGGCTGGATGACGGTGTAGAGGAGGCTGTGGATGTTCTGGTGGATGCATCGCGAGCCATGGTGGCCGAGGTGAATGGTAGCGCCGAGTGTCTGGTGCTCACCACGCCGGGCACCATTCGCTATCTGAAACAAGACATTCCCTTCGTGGGGGTTACGGGGGTGACCACCAGTCGGGTGGCGCGCAGGCGAGGATTGGCCAAGGGCCTTGCGGCCCTCTCTCTGGCCCTTGGCGCAGCGGATGGTGCCGCGGTGGCGGGTTTGGGGATGTTCGATCAGGGTTTTTACAACGCCCTCGGCTTTGGTACGGGCAGTTACGAGCACCACTTTAGGTTTGATCCCGCCCATCTACGGGCCGAGATCCCTCAGCGTGTACCTCGTCGCGTTTCGAAAGGGGACTGGGCCGATGTCCACGCGGCGCGTCTTTGCCGTCTTCGGTGGCACGGGGAGATCAACCTGCGCCCTGCCGCCGTGACGCGCTCCGAGATGCTCTGCCAGAAAAAGGGATTCGGCCTGGGGTATGGAGACGGGCCAGATGGCGCTTTATCCCACTATATCTGGTGCGATGATCGCGGCGGCGAGCACGGACCCTATGCGGTGTGTTGGTTCGTCTATCGAACCCAGGAGCAGTTCTGGGAGTTGATGGGCCTGCTCAAGAGCCTTGGGGATCAGGTGCACTGGATCGAGATGGGCGAGCCGCCGGGTATTCAGTTACAGGATCTGCTGGATCAGCCTTTCAAACAGCGGCGTATCACGAGGCGGTCCGCTCATCCCGCTGGAAGCAGATCGGCGGCCTGGTGGCAGATGCGTATATGTGATCTGTCCGTTTGCCTGGCGCACACATGCCTTGATCGGGGGGAGGTGCGCTTTAATCTCCGTCTTTGGGATCCCATCGGGGCGTATCTGGATGAAGATGCCCCCTGGAAGGGTATCGGCGGTGAATACGTGGTCTCTTTGGGACCCTGCTCTCGGGCGGAACGCGGACGGGATACCGCCCTGCTCACCATGACGACTACCGTCAACGCTTTTACCCGTCTCTGGCTGGGCGTGCGGCCGGCCAGCAGCCTGGCCGTCACCGATGACTTGCAGGCGCCCGCCGCTCTCCTGGACGAACTCGATCGACTGTTGTGTCTGCCGCAACCCCATGTGGGGTGGGGGCTCTAACGCCCGCCACATGTCATGTAACGGGCACGAGAGCTCGATCTCGTCGAGTATGAAGAACCGGTGCTAGAGTTCTTTCTCTGCCAGGAGCTTGAGTATCAGTGCATAGGCCCTTTGCCCTCGGCGAAGACTCTTCAGGCGGAAGAACTCGTTGGGGGAGTGCATACGTTCGTCTGGTAGTCCGAAGGCAAAGCTCACAGAGTAGGCTTTCAGATGTTCCAGGAAAAGGGAGGTGATGGGCACGGTTCCTCCCATACGCGTATAGTAGGGCGCCACACCATAGAGCTCTTCCAGAACCGCCGCGGCGGCTTCGTTTCCCGGATGGTCCGGGGGAATGAGATAGGGCTTGGCGCCTATACTCAGATTTCTGGTCTTTACTGTGACGCCAGGAGGGCGATGGGTGGCGATGTGTCGTTCGAGGCACTGGATGATCCTGTCCGGGTCCTGGTCGGGTACCAGGCGACAGGTTATCTTGGCGTGGGCCTCGCTGGGAAGTACCGTTTTGGTTCCCTCGCCCTGGAATCCGCCATAGATACCATTGACCTCCAGGGTGGGGCGGATCCAGGTTCTCTCCCGGGTGCTGTATCCCGGCTCGCCAAAGAGTTCCTCCACGCCGATCTCCTCCTTGTATTCTTCCTCGTCAAAAGGTATGGTAGCGATCCTCTTTCGTTCCTCTTCAGTCAAGGGGATTACGTTGTCATAAAACCTGTCGACGAGGATCTTGCCCTTAGGACTGCGCATGGAACTGAGCAATTGCGCTATGGCGTGGATGGGATTCTGTACCGCTCCGCCATAGGTACCAGAATGCAGATCATGATCCGGTCCCTGGACATCTATCTGCAAGCCGCAAATACCGCGAAGACCCACGTGTAACCCCGGATGGTCCTCGCTGAACTGGCCCGCATCGGCGTTGAGGATGAGATCGCAGGCCAGCAGGTCTTTGTGGTTGGCGAGGAAGTCGGGTAGCTGGGGGCTGCCGATCTCTTCTTGGCCCTCAAAGAAGAACTTGACGTTGATCGGCAGTGTTCCTTCTGTCTTCAAAAGGGCCTCGGCGGCGAGGATGGGGATCAGCATGTTGCCCTTGTCGTCGGTGGCGCCGCGAGCGTAGATACGGTCGTTTTTGATGGTCGGCTCAAAGGGGGGATGATCCCAGAGATCCAGGGGGTCGACCGGCTGAGTATCAAAGTGCCCGTAGATGAGGATGGTGGGAGCGTCTGAGGCATGCAGCCATTCGCCGTACACCACAGGGTGCCCGTCGGTGGGCATGACCTCGACCTTTTCTATGCCCGCCTCACGCAGACGCTGGGCTGCCCACTCGCCCGCCCTCTCGACCTCTGACACGTTTTCGGAAAGGGCGGATATGCTGGCAATGCGAAGAAAGTCCTCCAGTTCCCCTATAAACCGCGACTCATTTTTCTCCAAATATTCTATCCAACTCACCATCTCTATTCGCTCCCTTTCCATGTCTGCTATGAGGATTCTGGCGCTCATTGTAGTGGGACTGTGACGAGGGGGCAAGAGGCGGGGTCGCGTCGGCGTGCTTTGCCTTTACGTGGGATGAGTCCTGGACTAGAATCGTTCTCGTCATCCATCGACTTTTGGGCGACATGCCCCGAGGATTCGTCTATGTCTGACATATTCCTGGTCCTGGACACCAATATCTGTAGCCGCCGGCTTTAATGCGCAAAGTCACTCGGCACGCATACTCGAGCAGGTGAGAGACGGTCGAGTGCGTTTGGTCTGGAATGAGGTGACGCGCGATGAGGTACGGGCGTCCCTGCAACAGATCCCCCCGCTCTCGTGGGGCCGTGTGGTTCACCTTTTTCGTCCCCAGGACCGCTTTGAAGGGGAGACCCATCCCAAGAACTATTCCTTTGTGGTCGACCCCGATGATCGAAAATTCCTCGCCCTGGCCGAGGCCGCCGCTGTCATCCTGGTATCCCACGATGATGATCTGCTGATTCATGGCGAGCGGGCCAGCGTGCCCGTGCTCACCTCGGCCGAGTTCCTCCATCGTGATGATCGGGAATAGATGCGTCGTCGACTGTTCCGGTGATTTTACAGGAGGGGCACCTTGGGCTAGAATCGCTTCTAGCATCTGCCGGCCTGCGGCCGGTGTTTTTTACAATCACTATTTATGACGGAGGAAACAGCGATGAGTGAGATATCCAGACACAGCGGCTATCCCCTTTCCATTATCCCGGGATATTATGCCAGCGAGCCCGGGATACAGCTCGGCACGCAGTTGCCGGCGACGGCCAGCGAGGAGGACATGCAGCTCGCCAGGCAACTGGGAGTTGAGTGGGTCATGACCGCCGTGAACGATCCTGAGGGACATACGGCAGAGAACTATACTGCTGTGCGCGAACGGTTTGAAGAGCATGGACTAAAAGTCTATCGCCTTGGCAATCATAACTGCCACAACATGGAAGAGGTGACGCTGAACCTACCGGGGCGTGATGAAAAGATCGAGGAGTATCTGCAGTACATCCGTAACCTGGGTGAGGCGGGCATCTACTACTCCACGTACGCACACATGGGCAATGGCATCTGGAGCACAGGCCGTGACGAGATTCGCGGGGGCGCCGACTCGCGGACTTTTCACCTGGATGAGGCCCGGGAAGGGCGATGGGCAGACAAGACGTGGGAGGTTCCCCTGACCCACGGACGCGAGTACAGCGAAGAGGAGATTTGGGACAACTATGTCTACTTTATCGAGCAGGTAGTTCCCGTGGCCGAGGATGCGGGCGTCTTTATAGGCATTCACCCCGATGACCCGCCGGTGCCCGTCTTGGGTGGCGTGCCGCGCTGTATCTTTGGTAGTTTTGAGGGCTATAAGCGGGCCCTAGAGATGGCCGACAGTCCGAACATTGGCATGTGTCTCTGTGTGGGTTGCTGGCTGGAGGGCGGAGAGCATATGGGAAAGGACGTGGTGGAGACCATTCGTTACTTTGGCGAACGTGGAAAGCTTTTCAAGGTGCATTTCAGAAACGTCACTGCGCCCATTCCAGAGGGTGGTTTCACGGAGACCTTTATGGATGCAGGATATATGGACATGTACCGCGTGATGCGCGCCCTGCGCGAGGTGGATTTTGATGGTGCTGTGATGTCGGATCACATGCCGCACATGGTAGGGGGACGACGCCTGGGCGAAGCCTATTCCATAGGATATATGAAGGCCCTGATTCAGGCGGTGAATGACGAGGTGGAAGGCGTCTAGCGCATCCTTCGTCTCGTTTTGAATATTCTTGCCTTCCTTTGTATACTTTTAGTTATGAGTGCAATTGTGAATCTAGGACTTTGGGAGGGTGATATGGCACGTTCGTTTCATAACAAGATTTTGCGGGTGAATCTCACCGAGGGCACTGTCACAATCGAGGAGCCGGGGGAATCCTATCTTCGGCGCTACTTTGGTGGGTGGAACATCATCGCCGACACATTGTTGCGCGAGGTGCCGGCCAATGCGGATCCGCTGGGTCCGGAGAACAAGTTGATCTTTGCGCCGGGCGTCTTGAGTGGCCTTCCCCTTTCCGGCGCGGCGCGTAACGCCATCGGTGCCAAATCGCCCCTGACCGGGGCCTTTGGTGCGGCTGAGCTGGGGGGCTACTGGGGTTCGGAGCTCAAGAAAGCGGGCTTTGACACCCTTATTGTAGAGGGAGCATCGGAGAAGCCCGTCTACCTTTGGATCAATGATGGTGAGGCCGAGTTGCGCGATGCCTCGGAACTCTGGGGCGAGAAGACAAAAGAGACCTTGCTGGGGATAAGAGAGGAACTGGAAGATGATCGTGTCCGCTGCGCCATGATCGGGCCGGGCGGCGAGAATATGGTCCGCTACGCCTGCATCATGAACGGCCTAAAGGATGCGGCGGGCCGTACGGGGTTGGGCGCCGTGATGGGGTCGAAGAATCTAAAGGCCATAGCCGTGCGCGGCACCATGGATATCGGCGGTGTGGATGCGGACAAGATCCGCGAGATGGCGCGGGATATGGCCAAGGCCGTCAGAGATGGGGAAAAGGCCGCGGGCCTGCACGAATGGGGCACTGGCGTGGGACTTGACGGGTCGGTCCTTACGGGGAACCTGCCCATTCGTAACTTTCGCGATGGCGAGTTTGAGGGCGCGGGTAAAATCAGTGCCGAGAACTATATGCCCGAGATCGGCATAGGCATGGAGGGATGTTATGCCTGTGCTGTGCGCTGCAAAAAGGTGGTGGATGCTGAATTCCCCTATGGTCTGGACTCGGACTATGGAGGTCCCGAGTACGAGTCGGCTGCGGCTCTGGGCTCATGCTGCGGGGTAGACGATGTCGTGGCCGTCTCCAAGGCCACGGAGCTGTGCAATGCCAACTCCCTGGATACCATTGGAACGGGTGTGGTCATCGCCTTTGCCATGGAATGCTTTGAGAATGGGTTGCTCACTCTGGAGGATACCGACGGCATCGAGCTGCGTTTTGGCAACGGCGATGCCCTGGTAAAGACGGTGGAAAAGATCGCCCAGCGCGATGGTTTGGGAGATCTGCTGGCCAATGATCTGCAGACCGTCGCTGAGGAGATCGGTGGCGAGGCGCAGCAGTTTGCCATGCACGTCAAGGGGCAGCCTTATCCCATGCACGAGCCACGGTTCAAGCGCGGATTGGCCATCGGCTATGCGGTCTCACCGACTGGCGCCGATCATGTTCATGCTCTACACGACTCGGGTCTCGTTGAGCCCGATGAGGATGGCTTTATGCCCGATGCAAAACTGCGGACCATGGGCATTCTGGACGCTATACCTCTCGAGGATCTGGGGCCGGAGAAGGTGCGGGCCACGCTCTACAATACCATGTTCTCGCTAACCCTGAACTGTCTTACAACGTGTCTCTTTGTGCCCTGGACCGTGGAGGAGCTGGTAGAGATCGCCCGAGCGGCCACTGGCTGGGACGTGAGCGCCTACGAACTCCTCAAGCTGGGGGAGCGTGCCCTTAGTTTGGCCTGTGTCTTTAACGTGCGCGAGGGCTTTGACGCCGGCAGCGACCGTCTGGCGGAACGCAGCTATGGGCCCACTACGTCTGGCGCACTGGCCGATGGGGGCATCGATAGGGAAGTCCTACATGAGGCCCTACAGACTTATTATGGAATGATAGGATGGGACGAAGAGAGCGGCGTGCCCACCGCGTCCAAGCTTTACGAACTGGGCCTTTCCTGGGCCGTGGACTATTTACCGAAAAAGTAAACGCTTTCTTCTTCACAGAAAATAATCTATTTCGGGATTCAGACGATCTCACTCGTCTGAATCCCGGCTTTCTTGTTCTCTGTACTCTGGAAAATCCTTTCATGTTCTATGAAATTCGTAATAAAACTATATAAGTATTGAGAAATACGTACCTATATGGTATAATATAGTACGAATTTCGTAGAAGGCAGATATGAGTGTGTCGATCAGTTTTTCTCGGAAGATGCTGGGAGACGCAACGGCTTTCTGTCTGTGGATTCAGTAGTCTGTAGAAGGAGGGCGAGAGATGAGAAACTATGACGTGGTTGTAGTTGGGGGAAGTGCGGCGGGCATACCGGCTGCTATCACCAGCCGCCGACATTATCCGGATAAGAGCGTTCTTGTAATCCGTAAGGATCAGGAGGCGGTCATACCCTGCGGTATTCCCTACATATTCGGTGAACTGGGGTCGTGTGACCAGGATGTGATTCCCGACACGGTACTTTCGTCCAACGAGATCGATCTCCTGATCGGTGAAGTCGTCGAGGTCGAGCCCGACGAAAAGGTCGTCGAGGTGGCCGAAGGAGAGCGCGTGGGTTACTCGAAGCTGGTGCTGGCGACGGGATCGCTGCCCGTTGTGCCTCCCATTCCCGGCGTGGACAAGGAGGGCATCTTTGCCATCGAAAAGTCGGTGCCTTATCTGGAGCGTATGGCGCAAGCGGTCGATGAGGCCGATCACATTCTCATCGTGGGGTGTGGATTCATCGGGGTGGAGATCGCTGAGGAGTGCAAGCGGCGCCGGGACATCGATATTCATATCGTAGAGATGCTTCGGCATTGCCTGCAGCTCACCTATGACGAAGAATTCTCTATAAGGGTGGAGGAGGTTTTGGGTGAGCAGGGGATAACCATCCTGGGATCGGAGAGGGTGGAATCTTTTGTGGGGGACGAGTATGTGGAGGGGGTGCGAGTCTCCAGCGGTAGAGAGATCGCCACGGATATGGCCATCCTGGGCATCGGGGCCAGGCCCAACGTCTCCTTGGCCGAGGACGCTGGCTTGGAGATCGGTCCTACGGGAGGGATTCAGGTGAATCGCTATATGCAGACCACCGATCCCGACATATACGCCTGCGGTGATTGTGCGGAGAAGGTCTCCTTCTATGACGGCATGCCCAGCAATTTGAAACTCGCCTCCATCGCCAGTATGGAGGCCCGCGTCGCGGGTGCAAACCTATTTGGCCTGCGGCGGGCGAATCAGGGCGTCATCGGCGTCTACTCCACCGTTCTGGGTGACACGGCCTTTTGCGCTGCGGGGCTGACAGAGTCGACCGCCAGGGACAAAGGCTACGAGTTGATCGTGGGTACAGCCGAGGCCCCGAATCGCCATCCCGGGTCCATGCCGGGTATGGCTATGCTCAAGGTGAAGCTGGTCTTTGAGGCGGGCACACGCATTCTACTGGGTGGCCAGGTGAGCGGCGCCAAGAGTGGTGGAGAACTCATCAATGCCATCAGTGCCTGCATCCACAACCGCATGACGGCGGATGATATCGCCACCTTCCAGACCGGGACGCACCCCGGGCTGACGGCTTCGCCCATCTCCTATCAGCTGGTGAACGCTGCGGAGGCGGCCATCGCTGCCTCGAACTGAGGATGGAGATCATCTAACCTCGAATCCCACCCCCTCTCCCACGTGGGAGAGGGGGTGTTCGTTGACAGGGCAAGGGCCCCCGACTATACTAGGTGGCAAGGTATGTGGCCGTATGGAAGCATACCTTGTTCGTACGTGGTTCTACGTATTTGCATGCATGTCTTGGTTTGACGCGGTGGATGGAGGAGATGGCTCGTGGATGACTACACAGAGATCGTTCGCCCACTGATAGAGTTGGAGCCCCAGTTCGAGTTCTTTGTGGGGATCGACTCGGACGGTTGCGTTTTCGATACCATGGAGATCAAGCACAAAGAGTGTTTCATCCCCAATATCATCAAGCATTGGGGATTGCAGCCTGTCTCCAAATATGCGCGCGAGGCGGCCGAATTTGTCAACCTCTACTCCAAGTGGCGAGGAACAAATAGGTGGCCCGCACTCATGAAGGTCTTTGAGCTGTTGCGCGAACGTCCCGAGGTGCAGAGGCGGGGGGCCACGATTCCAGAGACTCCCAGGATATGCGAGTTCGTCGCTTCCGATAGGCCCAAGAGCAACAATTCCCTGGCTGAAATGGTGGCAGAGACACAGGATCCAGAACTGGTCAAGGCGTTGCGCTGGAGCAAGGCCGTCAACGCGACCATCGCCGATATGGTGCACGGCGTCGCTCCCTTCCCTTACGTGCAGGAGAGCATAGAGCTTGTCTCCCAATCCGCCGATGCCATCGTCGTCTCGCAGACGCCTGTGGAAGCGCTGGTCCGCGAGTGGAGGGAACATGGCATCGACGAGTATATGGAAGTGATCGCAGGGCAGGAACTGGGTACCAAGACAGAGCATCTTCGCCTGGCTTCCGAGGGCAAGTACACCGCCGACCACAAGCTGATGATAGGCGACGCCCCGGGCGATATGAACGCCGCGCGGGCAAACGAGGCCTTTTTCTTTCCCGTGAACCCGGGGCATGAGGAAGAAAGTTGGGAACAGTTCTATAAAGAGTCTCTTGATCGTTTTTTATCTGGAACATATGGAGGGGAGTACGAGGCCGCGCTGATCTCTGATTTTGAAAAAGCCCTGCCCGAGACGCCCCCGTGGAAGAGGTGATAGATGACCATTGGCAAGGGATATACGGATCGCTTTTTGACAGAAAAAGAGGCACGTGAGATCTTTCAGGAAGGCTTGGCGCAGATCGACATCGACGGCAAGCGGGTAGTGATGATTGTGCCCGACAGCACGCGCAGCGCGCCGTTACCCCTTTGCTTTCGTTCGTTCGCCGAACTGCTGGGCGAAAGAGTCGACGCCTTGGAGTTCATGATCGCTCTGGGTACCCACGCTCCCATGAGCGAGCAAGCCATATGTGATCAGTTTGGCATCACGGTGCAGGAACGCAGGGAAAAATACGGCGAGATCGGCCTCTACAATCACAACTGGAAGGAGGGGCTGGAGGAGATCGGCATGATTCCCGCTTCCAGGAGCCGCGCCCTCAGCGGCGGTCTCCTTGAGGAGGATGTGGTCGTGGAGATCAATAGCCGTCTCTTGGACTACGACCACGTCATCGTCTGTGGTCCCGTTTTCCCGCACGAGATCGCCGGTTTCTCGGGGGGCAACAAGTACTTTTTTCCGGGTGTCAGTGGCCCCGGTGTCATCGATTTCACCCACTGGCTGGGCGCCCTGATCGGGAACGTCAACATCATCGGGCACCAGGATACGCCGGTGCGTCGGGCGCTAGACGAGGCTGCGAGCTTTATCGACGTGCCCAAGTCTTGCTTCAGCATGGTGGTCAAGGGACATGAGGATCTGGTGGGACTTTACTTTGGCACACCCGAGGCGTCACAGGCAGAAGCTGCCAAGCTGGCGGCAAAAGTGAATGTAACCTATGTGGATCGTACCTACGATACGGTGCTGGCCGTCATGCCTGAGCTGTACGACGATGTATGGACGGCTGGTAAGGGCATGTACAAGACGGAACCCATCGCGGCAGATGGGGGTAAGGTCATCATATACGCCCCCCATATCGATGAGGTTTCCTACACACATGGGGAAATCCTCGATCGTATCGGCTATCACGTGCGCGACTATTTCCTGGCCCACATGGACGACTTCGATGACGTGCCACGGACGGTCATGGCCCATGCCACGCACGTAAAAGGGGCGGGTACGTATGAGGACGGCGAGGAAAAGCCACGCATACACGTGGCTTTGGCCACGGGCGTGCCCAGGGAACGGTGCGAGCGTATCAATTTGGACTATGTGGATCCAGAGACTATCGATCCAGCCGACTGGATGGGGCGGGAAGAAGAAGGGATACTCGTCGTGCAGCGAGCTGGTGAGGTCCTATACCGACTAGAAGAATAGGGGGAAGATATGGGCAGCGATTTGGGGTTGATCGGCTTGGCGGTGATGGGGCAAAACCTGGTGCTGAATATCGAGCGCAATGGGTTTTCTGTGGCCGTCTATAATCGGACGCGAGAGCGCACCGAGGAATTCGTCGCCGGTCCCGCCAAGGGGAGGGCTATCACGCCCTGTTATTCCTTGGAGGAACTGGCGGATGCGCTGGAGAGGCCACGCAAAGTGATGCTCATGGTCGCGGCGGGCTCTCCTGTAGATCAGGTCATCGCGCAGGTCAAGCCCCTGCTATCACCGGGAGACCTCATCATCGACGGGGGCAACTCTTTTTACAAGGACACGGAGCGCCGCGCTGCAGAACTGGCCGCAGACGATATCAACTATATCGGCACCGGGGTCTCGGGCGGTGAATATGGCGCCCTCTGGGGACCGTCTATCATGCCGGGGGGACAGCCGGAGGCGTATGCTATGGTGAAATCCATCTTTGAGGCCATCGCGGCAAAGGTGGATGGTGAACCCTGTGTCACATATATCGGCCCCCGTGGGGCGGGACACTATGTGAAGATGGTACACAATGGCATCGAGTACGGAGATATGCAATTGATCGCCGAGTCCTATGATCTGATGCATCGGGCGCTGGCGCTGTCCACCGAGGAACTGCACGATATCTTTGGGAAGTGGAACGAGGGAGAGTTGCAGTCCTATCTGATCGAGATCACAAGGGATATCTTTGCCGAGGTGGATGAGGAGACGGGCAAGTCCTTGATCGATCTCATCCTGGATGAGGCCAAGCAAAAGGGAACGGGCAAGTGGATGTCCCAAGATGCCCTGGATGTGGGGTCCCCCACGCCCACCATCAACGCGGCCGTCGAGTCGCGGCTTATTTCGGCGTTGAAGGAGGAACGGGTGAGGGCCAGCAATGTGCTTGAGGGCTCGGCCATAGATTTTGCAGGAGACGCCGAGCAATTCGTCGAGGATACGCGGCGGGCCCTCTATGCGGCCAAGATCTGCTCCTATGCTCAGGGAATGTCGCTGCTTCAGGCGGTCTCTGAAGAAAAAGATTACGGGCTCAACCTTGCCGATATCGCCAGGATATGGCGTGGGGGATGCATCATTCGTGCGCGCTTTTTGAACGACATCGCCGAGGCCTATGAGCGCGATCCGGCATTGGACAATCTCATGCTGGATCCCTATTTCAGCGATGCCGTGCAGTCGGGTCAGGCATCGCTGCGCCGCGTGATTCGTACGGCGGTCGATCTGGGCATTCCCTGCCTGGCGTTCAGTTCCGCGTTAGCGTACTTTGACGCCTATCGCACCGCGAGGCTGCCGGCCAATTTGACCCAGGCGCAACGCGACTACTTTGGAGCGCACACCTATCGTCGCCTCGATCGGGAAGGTTCATTTCACACAGAATGGGGTGCATAGCACAAGCAGTGATATGGGGGCAGACAATCCATCGCCGTTTTGCGCTGATATTTGTGGAGTTCTGGGGCTGTGATTTCCTTGGTACGGTTGAGCATCGCGTCTCCTGCTGTGGTCGAATGGTGAACTGACCATGCCCAGGGAAGAGCCTCAGATTGAACCCCTTGACTTGAACATCCTGCCGGAAAAGTACCGGCCTCGGGTGGTACCTTATATCATCAAGGTGCTTGGTGTCGCGGCAGCCGGACGGCGAGACTGGGCAGGTGTCTTTCAGGCCATTCTTTCCCACGACAGTGAAAGAATGCGCCTCGCCGAGCTCTATCAGGAGGGATCGGAACTCACCCTGGCCGGGGTCGCCCTGAGTCGGGACGATGTCCTGGCGTAGGCGGGAAGATTGGAGCGGGCCGAGGTGTTTGAGGAGGTCGTCGTCGAGTCTCTGGAGAGCTCGGACAAGTCCATAGAGCCGGTCACTCCCGTGCCGTCTCCAACTGGCACGGTCACAGTGACGGAAACGGTGGTGCCCGAGACGCCGACGAGGACGGCCACGCCCCTTCGTTACGACGAATATGAAGTGGACGGTTTTACCCCCAAGCCCATCGCCCTGGGCGAGGTTCAGCGGCGTAATTTCGATTCCGCACACGATGTAGACCAGATTGAGTTTATGGCCAAGGGGGGATGGCGATGCTGGGTCGAGGCTATTCGCCAGGCTCTTGGTGTGGATGCGTTTCTTGAGGTAAGCGTAGGGAATGTGGGATATGTGAATGAGGATTGCGCCTCTCAACGAGACGAGTATCTGGCGTGTGAGTGTCCAAGGGACACCGTGACGGGTAGCCTGGCCTCCCTGGTCGAGTTTCAGTTCCCCGAGCAGGAGGAAGATCGGGGCGTGGTGATCAAGGTGACCAACAAGGGCCAGTATGGTCCCGACAAATGGTACACGGTGCGCGTGTATGAGGGCGAGATCAAGGATTTGTACGAACCCGATGACGATGCTCCCAGGTCCATCGCCGTGGGGGAGACATAGCAGCGCGCCTTTGACCCGGTGGGCGATGTGGATCGCGTCCAGTTCCCGGTCAAATCGGATCGCGCTTTCGCAGTTTGTAGTGAGGAGAGTGAGGATCAGCCTTTCCCTATCTCCCCTCAACGTTCCCTACCCAGGGAGGCTTTACAGGCCGCCGATGGAGATGAAAAGGTGACCGCCGATGAAGCCCTGCCGGCTCCCGTCGTCCAGGTGACATCTACTTCCGAAGAGGAGTAGATTCGGGGTGTGGCGGTGGGGAATGAGGGAAAGGTTGAGAGGCTTTGGGGGCGCGGAGATGGGGGAATGATGTGATGGCCAGTGAGGTGGGGATAGTGAGGATAAAAAGACTCATCTGCCTGCTGTTGGTGTGTTTTGTCGCGCTGGGAGCTGTTGTGCCATGGTGTGTGGTGGCATGGGAAGAGCCTGGGGAGGAATGCGCTGGCCAGGTTGCGGCTTATGGGGTGGAGGAGCCGCCTCAACCTCCCTCTCACCTGCTGTGGCCGCAGCAGGCGGATGCGACACCCACCCTCACAGAGGAAGAGAGGTTGCAGGAGCTCACGGAGAGACTGGACGCTACCTGGAATGAGCTCGATTGGGCAGAGACCCTGCAACTCATAGACGAGATCACGGCCATCGATCCCGACTATGATGACATAGAGGAAAAGAAATACGATGCGCATATAGGCTACGGCTATCAGCTGTTCAACGAGGAAGATTGCTTGGGAGCCTTGACACAGTTTTGCGCGGCCCTGGAGTTGAAGCCAGAAGGGGAGGAGGCCGAGTTAGGGCTGGAGCTACTAGACCGTTACTGTGCTACCCCTCTCCCGCCCACTTCCACTCCCACCGAGGGGCCGACGCCGGTGCCTACGGACACGCTCGTCCCTGGCGTCACGCAGACCCCTCAAACCATCACTTCTCCCATCAGCTATACGGTGCGGGCTGGAGATACCCTCTACAGCCTGGCGAAACGCTACGACACAACCGTGCAGGCCATCATGCAAGCGAACGGTATGATGAGCTATCTGATACGTGTGGGCGAGGTGATCTGGATCCCGGTCAGCGGCGCGGCGCCTCCTGGGCCAATCGTGCATATGGTGCAGCCAGGGGAGACACTATTTTCCATCGCGCAGCAGTATGGGACGACGGTCTGGGCCATTAGGACGGCCAATAATCTGGCGGGATACACGATTCGGGCCTATACTGCCCTGTTCATCCCCACTACGGCCCAGCCCGGGGCTATCATACACATCGTTCAAGCGGGGGAGACTCTCTACTCTATAGCCAATCGATACGGCACGACGGTTCCGCTGCTGATGTTGGCGAACGGCCTGCGTACCTATGAGATCCGTGTCTATCAACGGCTTTACGTTCCCTCGCAGGACTGGGCTACCTGGCCGCCCAACTGGTCCTCAAAGCCTCCTGGTGCTCCGGGCCACTCCCACTTTTACAGGGTAAGGCGCGGCGATACGTTATACAGCATAGCGAAGCGTTTTGGGACCACGGTGGAGGGTCTGATGAGGGTTAATGGTTTGTCGAGCTCTCACATCGTGGCCGGCATGAAGCTGCGGATACCGTAGAGCAAGGTATCATGTGGGGCTGTTTGACAGATTGGACCCGCGGGGCGTGGTTAACCTGGCCTTTGAGACGGGGGAACTGCGTTTCACGGCCGCACAGGGCGGCCGTGCGATCAAATGAAGGGGGGTTCCTCTACCCACGGGGCTGCTGTTCACCCTTCTTTATGGGATATATGGCGCAACTGTGCAACTCCTCATGGCCACGGTGTACATGTGCATATTGCTCACGGTGTTGTTCGTCGATCTGGAACGTATGTCAATTCCCAACATTATCATCCTGCTCGCGACGGGTTTTGCGTTGCTAATGAAGCCTTTCAACGGATTCCCTTTGATTCCCGATCCCATGGGATGGGGCTGTATCTCCTGGAGAATGCCCAGGCTCACACTGGTCTATCCCTCTTTGCATTGAATGTGTTGAGCCAGCTTGTGGGCGGCCTGGTGGCCTTTTTTATCTTTTACTCATCTGGTTCGTCAGCCTGAAACTCATGGGTGTCGATGCCATGGGCTTTGGCGACGTGAGACTGGGAGCCTTTTGTGGTCTCATCGTCGTGTTTGGCGTCTTTCCTTGGCGGTTTGGCGGGGGGCATACTGCTCGCCAGCGGGATGGCCGATCGCCCGACGCCCGTTCCCTTGGCTCCTTTCTGGTGCTGACGACCTTTGTGGTCATGGTGTTCGGGGAATCCCTGTTGCGCTTTTTTGTCTGAACCGATATCGGCGTTTGCACAGAAGGATTGACGTGCGGGGAGTCGAATTTACATGACTTTTACCCTGTGGGGCCGTCGAGCGCTCCTCAGGGCTTGACAGCATTCCGCTCATATTCCATCATCAATTCATACTTGGATAGGACGTGCTATACATTGCCAGGTGCGATGTATAGCTCATATTTCTTTTGGGAGGATTGGCGTGATGGATTTCCCTGTCGATGAGGGGCAGAACGCGGAGGGACGAACTGGTGAGGGCAAGTCGTGCCAGGAGATCGATGAGCTGCTGCGCCTGACGGCGCGTGAGGAGGCATCCGATATCCACCTCAAGGTGGGCAGCAGTCCGGTATTGCGCATCACCGGCGAACTCGTGCAGCAATCCCAATATGCCGACCTTTCCGTGGAAGATCTGGAGGCTTTTTATCAGCAACTCACCACGCCAGAGCAGCGGGAGCGTTTCGACAGGGATCTGGAACTGGATCTGTCGTACGGCCTCAAGGGCGTGGCGCGGTTTCGCGTCAACATCGCCAGCCAGCGCAACACGCTGACCATCGTCATGCGCCGCCTTAGTTCCGAGGTTCCCGGCATCGACGAGCTGGGGTTGCCCGGGGCCTGCAAAGAGCTGGTCATGCGGTCTCGAGGCTTGATCCTGGTTAGCGGGCCCACGGGGAGTGGCAAGTCCACCACGCTGGCGGCCATGATCGATTATCTCAATCGACACCAGGCGCGGCGCATTATAACCATCGAGGATCCCATCGAGTATCTCTTTCCCGATAAGCAGTGCTTTATCACTCAGCGCGAGTTGGGGAGCGACACCAGAAGTTTTGCCGACGCCCTGAAACATGCCCTGCGCCAGGACCCGGACGTGGTCCTCGTGGGAGAGATGCGCGATCTGGAGACCATCGCCTCGGCCATCACGGCGGCAGAGACGGGCCATCTGGTGCTTTCCACCCTGCGTACGGCGGGCGCAGCCCTCACGGTGGATCGTATAGTGGATGTCTTTCCCCCTCACCAGCAACAGCAGGTACGGGTGCAACTGGCTAACATCCTGGAGGGGGTGCTTTCTCAGGCCCTGGTACCTACGGTGGATGGCGAGAGCCTGGTGGCTGCGGTGGAGGTGATGCTGGCCACCTCGGCGGTGCGCGATATGGTGCGCGAGGGCAAGTCCCATCAGCTTCCTGGGGTGATAGAGACGGGGCAGCGGGCGGGGATGCAGACCCTGGATCAGGCCCTGATGGCCCTCTTGCGGCGGGGTCTGATAACCTGGGAGGCGGTGCTGGCCCGGGCCAACAATCCCGACTATTTGCGCTCGCGCATGGCACAGGAGGGGGTCGACGGCGGCCCACGGGGACGTTAGGGATCATACATGGGGCACACGGTGGAGGGGGAGCGAGGCGTATGATGCTGTCTGTGAGAGAGGGGCGAAAGGTGAGGCAGCGCGGATTCAGCTTGACGGAACTGTTGATCGTGCTGGCTATCCTGGGCATCCTGGTGGGTATCGTGGCCATGAGCGTGGGGGGACCGACCGATCCGGCCACGAAACGGAGTATGAGTTCTCAGCATGGGACGGTGCAGATGGCTATCGATACGGATGAAACGCAAGATGTGACGGTAGAAGGAGAAGCTACCTTGACGGGCTACTGCCAGCCTTTCAGGTAGTAGTGTTGTACAGATCGATCTTGACGGCGACCATTCCGATACTATCGGACAGTATATCAAGTGCGACACCAGATTCTATTACACACGGGAAACTGGTGGCGAGAATCTTGGAGTTTACGAAGAGCAAGCAGACGATGCACTATGTATGTTATGATGGCTCGGATTGGTATAACGAAGACTAGGACATTGTCCCATCTGTCTCATCAGCTTTGAACTGGACGATTTTGGCCCGTCGTCAGGGAGGCCGTTTTGAGGATTTGCCTCTGCTGCCCACGCCTCCGTAACCCTTGACCCCGTCGTGTGTTGTGACTATCTGGACTTGTGGACGGCGGCCCGCCCGGGTATAATGCAAAATGGTGCCGCCACGTGGATTTTCACAGCACATGGAAAAAAAGGAGGATCGCTTATGCACGTTTTGGATCGCGTTAAGACCATCATTGTGGAGCAGCTGGGTGTGGAGGAGTCGGAGGTCACCGGGGAGGCGCGTTTCCGGGAGGATCTGGAGGCCGATTCGCTGGACCTGGTGGAGCTGATCATGGAATTCGAGGACGAGTTTGGCGGCCAAATCTCGGACGAGGACGCGCAGAGTATAGAGACGGTGGGCGATGCGGTAGAGTATATCGAAGAGCATTTCGTCTAGAAGCGTCTTGATCATCGTATAGAAGAAAGGGGATGCCGAGGAACGGTCTGCTCGGCATCCCCTGGACTTTTTTCAGGTGCTTTGGGAGGTTGGGGCTTGTCACACGTTGCCATCGTGACGGACAGTACAGCGAGCCTGCCTCAGGAGATGTATGAGCGGTGTCGCATCTCTGTGGTGCCCTACTATCTGCAGATTGGTGGCCAGAGCTTTCGGGATGGCGTGGAAATCTCGCCTGCCGAGATCAATGCCCACATGAAGCAACTGTCCACCGACGATGACATCCCCACCACCTCCAATCCGGGGCCCGGCGACTATGTGCGGGCTTATACGGGGGCCGGCGAATGGGCGGAGGCTATCATCTCCTTGCACATGACCTCTGAGGGTAGCGGCGCATACCAGTCGGCGACCATCGGCCGTCGAATGATGCGGGAGCGAGAACCCACCCTGCGCATACGGGTCGTCGATACCCGGAACGTGTCCATGGGCCACGGCTGGATCGCCCTGCAGGCCGCGCGGTTGGCTGCGAAAGGGGCATCTTTCGAGGAGGTCATGGCCCTCGTGGAGAGGATGATACCCCATACGCGGATGATTCAGACCGCGGATACCCTGCGCTATCTGTATATGGGGGGACGCATCGGCAGGGCCCGTCACCTGCTCGGCTCGCTGCTGAACATCAAGCCGCTGATAAGTATGGAGGATGGACTCATCACCACCCTGGGGGTGGCCCGCAGTCGCACCCAGGCTTACGCGCGGATCGCCTCGCTGCTGGCCAGGGCGGTGGGTGAGGGAAGTGAGGTGAGGGTGGCCCTCACACATGCCGCAGCTCGCGGGGAGGCGGAAAAACTTTATGGGGAGATAGAGGAGCGGGTCGTTCCTCTGGAGGTGCTATACTGCGATCTGTCCCCCGCGCTGACTGTACACAGCGGGCCGGGGACGGTGGGAGTATGTTATGTCCCAGAAACGGTGTTGGGCGAGAGTTAGAGGGGACCCTCGGCCAGCTTTTGGATGGTGGAGAGGGTGTCCGCCCAGGCGACCTCGGAGAGGCCCAGACGTTTTCGTAGGCGTTCGTCGTCCATGCCCTCTCGATAGTTTCTCGCCGCACACGTCCAGCGCAGCATCTCAAAGGTGATGTTGCGCCGCAGATTGGCGAGGTTGGACACCTTGTGCAGCACGTATTCCAGGTTGCGGGCCGTACACTCGAAGAGCTTTTCCTGGGGCTGGTAGCGCCTCAGATATATCTCCAAGGTGTCGATCCAATCCTCCGGCAGGGCCAGGCGTCGCCGCTTAAAGAGCAAGCGAGGCTCGTCGTAATGGATGTATACCGAGGGGGGCGTGTCGGGGCCACCCGGGTCGATGTGCTGGAGGGCGATGTCCATACATTCCCCTTTTTTTATCCCCGTGGAGAGGATCAGGATAATCAGCAGGTGGGGGCGGGCGTCAGGGGCCTCGTCGGCGTCGCGCATGGCTCGCGTGACAGAAAGGGTGGCTTGGATTTGGGCCTCGCTGAGGATGTGGGGCAGGGGGGAGCGCGCCTGACGGTGCTCCAGGGCCTCGGCAGGATCGTGAGGCAGGATATCATAGTGGGACAGCCACTCGAAAAAGACCTTTAGGGTAGTGATGCGCCGATCCAGGGTTTTCGGCGAGCACGGAGCATCCCGCTCCTCCTGCAGATAATGCAGGAATTCGCGCAATCTCTCCGTGGAGCAGTCGCTCAGGGGCGTTGCAGGCCCGGCGAACTCGACAAAGAGTCGCATGTCGCTGAGAAAACACCTGACGGTGTTCTCGGTGAATTCCTTTTGGTCCATATATTCCTGAAAGGGAGCAAAGGTATCCTTCAAAGGAGATGAGGCAGAGAGGGCAGGCCCTTGGGGCAGATCGAGTTCCTTCAGGTTTTCCAGAGAAAAGAGTTCGAACTGTTTCGCCGACATGGGACACCTCCCTTGTGGACTAGATTCAACATAAACTTATAGCGCGGGAAAGATTTTGTCAAGAAAGAAAAGGAGAGGGAACGATGTCAAAGCCCGTGGAGATGGTGTTGCTTGGGGCGGGGAATCGGGGAACGTTCGCCTACGGTCGCTATGCCAGGAGGAATCCCCATCGGGCGCGTTTTGTCGCCGTGGCTGAGCCCGATGAGGGGCGGCGGGGGCGCTTTGCCCAAGAGCACGGGATACCAGAGGAGCGTCGCTTTGCCTCCTGGCAGGAGCTGATGGAGCGGCCGCAGATGGCGGAGGCAGTGGTTAATACCACCATGGATCGTATGCACTATGACTCCACCCTGGCCGCGCTGGAGACGGGATATCACGTACTTTTGGAAAAGCCCATGGCGGCCACGGCGGAGGAATGTGTGGGTCTGGTGGGGGCGGCCATGGACGCCGGGCGGATCCTGCAGATTTGTCACGTGCTGCGTTACACGCGGTTCTGGAGGACACTGCACGACATCGTCACCTCCGGCGAGCTGGGGCGCATCATCAGCGTGAATCATCGGGAGAACGTGGCCTACTGGCACATGGCGCACAGTTACGTGAGGGGGAACTGGCGGAGGGCGGATACCAGTTCGCCCATGATCCTGGCCAAATGCTGCCACGACATGGATATTCTGTACTGGGTGCTGGGGCAGAGGGTGCAAGCCCTCTCCTCCTTTGGTCGTCTGACGGCCTTTCGGCCCGAGAACGCGCCAGTCGGCGCTCCGGGGCGCTGTACCGATGGCTGTCCGGCGCAGGAGGTGTGTCCGTATTATGCGCCGCGAATTTACCTGCAGGACACGGGCTGGCCGGCCAACGTGATCTCGTTGGATCAGAGTGTGGAGGCGCGTCTACAAGCCCTGAGAGCAGGGCCGTATGGTCGCTGCGTCTATCATTGTGATAACGACGTGGTGGATCATCAGATCGCGAATATGGAGTTGGAGGACGGAACGACGATCACGTTTACTATGCACGGGCATTCACACAACAATGTACGCACCATGCGCTACGATGGCACCGAAGGCACCCTGCAGGCCACGGGCGCCTCAAATGAGATCGCCGTGTACGGCCATCTTACGGGTAGGGAGGAGATCGTCCGGCCTGGCGAAGCAAAAGGTGGCCACGGCGGGGGCGATACAGGGGTGATGAACGCCTTTGTCGCCGCCCTCCGGGATCCTGGTTATTCCGCTCCAACCAGCGCGAGCGAGTCGTTGGAGAGCCATCTGATGGCCTTGGCCGCCGAGCGGGCCCGCCTGACGGGCCAGGTCGTGGACATGGACGCGTACCGTCAGGAGGTCGGGGCGGATGGGCTCCTCGATGTATAGTCCTCAGAGGATCTTGCGCAACTGCTGGCGGTAGTAGACGAAATTATCCCAGGAAACGTTCGGCGGGACGTAGTGGTCAACGGCGGGCACATAGCCCCCTGTTTTGACCACGGGCGCTACACGCTCCAGTTCCCTGTCTATGGCCTCTGGTCCCTGGGCGAGGGCGTTCTTGTCGATGCCCCCCAGCATCTGGAGGTGGGGATATTCCGCTCGCACCTCGACTACGTCCATACCGGCGCGCACCTCAAAAGGATAGAGGCCGGTCACGCCGCCCTCTAAAAAGAGGGGAACGAGTTCCCACACGTCCCCATCGGTGTCCAAGAGGACGATGTCGATGTCGTGGGCGGCGAAAAATCCGTTGATCTCTTGGTAGACGGGCAGGAGAAACTGGCGAAAGATCCTTGGAGAGACCATGGGGCCGGCCTTGTAACTCATGTCCTCCCAATAGTAAGCATAGTCGGGCTGCACCTGGGCAAAGACGTTCTCAAAGATGTAGAGCCACAGTTCCGTCAGATGGGAGAGTACGTCGCGGATGAGGTCGGGATCGTCAAAGAATGCGTACATCAGATTCTCAAAGCCGAACAGGGTGCGCAGGGAGGAGAACACGCCCAAAAAAGGCCCACCGATGACCAGGGGCCAGGTTCTTCCTTTGTAGCGCTTTAATTGCTGCTCCCAGTCGGGGGGCAGGCGGCCCTCCATTTCCAGACGGAAGCGCTCCTCCTTTAGTTGCTCCCAGCTTTCTATCCCTTTCACCGGCCACTCTACGATTTTGGGCAGGCTGGCCGTCCTTTTGCCCATAACCACGACGGTGCCATCGGGCTCCTGGCGCCTGACGGTGTTCTCGTCCTCCCACAGAATTTTGGTCTCAAAGGGGGGACAGGGACCGGTCTCGCAATCGACCTTCTCTGCGCCCTTGTCCAGATCGAGGTACTCATGCACCGCGTAATCCCTGGGTTCGGTGCGCAGGCGACAAGCAAAGGCCTCGCCCTTGACCTCGTCGCCCGGGAGCAGCCCTTCCGTGGGTGACTTGGGGGGGCGGGGCAGCCCCTGTTCATACCATCTTTTGAGAGTGTCCACCCAGTAGCCCGTCTCCCAGTTTGGCGCGCGGTCCACCGCTTCGAACCGCATGCAGGCGAGAAAACGTTCCCGTGAGTTCATACTTTGCCTCCGAGGTAACCGACGATTATATGATCACGCTCCATTATACAACATGCCTGCAGATTGGTCATCCTCAGATGTTGTCGGGTTGCCTTATGCTCGACTGGGGACTAGAATAGACCTTGTTCTGAGGATTCGCTTGGCTTGGGAGGTGAGATGATGACCACATCGCGCGAGCGGGTAATGACGGCTCTCAATCACGAGGCACCGGATTGTGTGCCCCTCGATTTGGGGTCGACGGCTGTGACAGGGATCGCGGCTTCCGCTCTCTGTCGTCTACGCGAGGCCTATGATCTGGAGGAGAAGCGCATCAAAGTCCACGAGCCCTATCAGATGTTGGGTGAAGTGGATGATGACGTCATGGACGTGTTGGGTATCGATGTCGTGGGTCTTTCCGATGACAGCACGTTTTTTGGTTTTCCCCAACGGGACTGGAAGCCCTTTACCCTGTTCGATGGCACGCCCGTCCTGGTGCCGGGAGGTTTCAATGTGGAGGTGGCGGAGGACGGCAACCTCTACCAGTACCCTCAAGGGGATCGCTCTCTGTCGCCGTCGGGGCGTATGCCCGCCGATGGATTCTATCATGATGCCATCGAGCGACAGGAGCCCTACGACCCAGAATCCCTCGATCCCGACGAATGGGTCCAGGACATGTATCACGTCTATACCGACGAGGAACTATGCCTGCTGGAGGAGCGTGCCACGTCACTATACGAGAACACGACGCGAGCCATTATCGGCAATTTTGCCGGGACAAGTTTTGGCGATATCGCCTACGTGCCCGGCGTGTCCATTCCGGAGCCCAAGGGGATCAGGAGTGTGGCCGATTGGTACATGGCCACACTCCTCTATCCGGCCTATGTGCGGGGCATCTTTGAGCGTCAGCTGGAGATCGCCATGCAGAATCTGAAACTTTACAAAGAGGCCGTGGGAGAAAAGATCGCGGCCATCTTTGTCAGCGGTACGGATTTCGGTGCCCAGAAAGGGTCTTTCATCTCCCCTCAGACATATCGCGATCTGTTCAAGCCCTTTCACAAGACGATCAATGACTGGGTTCACGAGCATACCAATTGGAAGACGTTCTATCACAGTTGCGGCTCCATGGTCGATCTCTACGATGATTTCGTGGAAGCCGGGGTGGATATCGTGAATCCCGTGCAGATCTCGGCCGAGGGTATGGATCCCTGCAAATTAAAGGATCGCTGGGGGGACGATCTGGTCTTTTGGGGTGGCGGCATCGATACGCAACATGTGCTGCCTTTTGGTTCGCCAGAAGAGATAGAGGAGCAGGTGAGGGAGAACGTGCGGGTCTTTGGCGAGGGTGGGGGTTTTGTCTTTTGCGCCGTGCACAATATCCAGGCCAGGATCCCCGAGGAGAATCTCAAAGCGTTGTTCGACACCTTTAGCGAGTGCCGTTGCGAGCCGTAACAGAGGGCAGGCTTGGCCGAGGCTGGAGTAAGTGCCCTTGATCACCCGTCGGGCGCGTATTGCTGCGCGTGTGGGGGTGTTCATTACCATCCTCATCACTATTGAAAAGGAGCGGGGATATGGCAAGCTTGGAACATCTATCTCTGGAGCCCGCCGCCGTCGTGATCTTTGGTGCGTCGGGGGATTTGACGCGCCGGAAGCTGGTTCCTGCACTACACAGCCTCCTTTGTGAGGGGCTGCTACCTCGAGCCGTTCGCGTTCTTGGGTTTGCCAGAAGCGAGTTCTCGCAGGAGGCGTTCTCTAAGCGGTTGTTGGAGGGGGTGCAGGACTATGCGCGGCTGAAACCGGGCATGTGTGAGCGGTGGCCCGAATTCGCCGAGCGCGTATCCTACGTCTCAGGTGACTATGATGATCCGGCGTCTTATCGACGCCTGGCCGAGACGTTGAGCAGATTGGGGACGGATGCGGGGGAGAATTACCTGTTCTATCTGGCGGTTCCTCCCGTCCTCTATCCCGTCATCGTGGAACAATTGGGGATGGCCAATCTCGCCCAAAGCGAGAGGGGATGGCGGCGTATCATCATCGAGAAGCCCTTTGGACATGATCTGCAAAGCGCACGGGAACTCGACGACAGAATACACGCGGTCTTTGATGAGGACCAGGTGTATCGTATTGACCATTATCTGGGCAAGGAGACGGTACAGAATATCCTGGTTTTTCGCTTTGCCAACCTGGTCTTTGAGCCCCTATGGAACCGGAACTATGTGGATCACGTGCAGATAACGGTGGCCGAGAGCGTGGGGGTGGGGCACCGAGCCGGTTATTATGATCAGGCCGGCGTGGCACGCGACATGTTGCAGAATCATATCCTGCAGCTTCTCTCCCTTGTGGCCATGGAACCTCCCGCTTCTTTCAATACCAAGGCCCTGCGCGACGAAAAAGCAAAGGTTCTACAGTCGATTCGGCCCCTCTCTGTATCGGACGGGGTTTGGGGCCAGTATGCGGGCTACAGGCAGGAGAAAGGGGTCGGCGCGGAATCTCAGACACCCACCTTTCTGGCGATCGAGATGCATCTTGACAATTGGCGTTGGCAGGGGGTACCCTTTTACCTGCGTTCCGGCAAGCGGCTGGCGGAAAAGATGACCGAGATCACCGTGCAATTCAAGGAGGTTCCCCAGACCCTCTTTCCCGAGAATGTGGAGCTCCCGGCGGGTTATATTTCCCTCTATATTCAACCCAATGAGGGGATCCATCTGAACTTTCAGATCAAGATACCCGGGGCTGGCATGCGTACCGAGGGGGTGGATATGGCCTTTCGCTACGGGCGCCGCTTTGGCGAGCACGTTTTGCCCGATGCGTATGAGCGCCTGCTATTGGACGCCATACAGGGGGATGCCTCGCTCTTTGCCCGAAGTGACGAGATCGAGCTGGCCTGGGAACTCGTGGATCCTTTGACGGATAGGGTAGAGCCGATGACGTATGCTCCGGGCGGCCAGGGGCCTGAAGAGGCGGCTTGCCTCATGGCAAAAGGGCGCGAATGGCGCCCCATCGAGGAGTACACGCAGATAGATGAGGAATAAACTCGCACTCGTTTTCACTCTTTGACCTTAGCGAAGGATCAATATAGAATTGATATAGATTGTAGATACATAATTGTATGCGGTCCCCGGTCCCGTGTTTCGCGGCGTGATCTGGAGATCAGTTCAGGAGTCCTGTAGATGACGACCCAAGCTAAGGTGGCCGTCTTGAAGGCGCGCCCGGAGACGGTTCTGGAAGATTATAGCCGGCTGTTGGAACTGGCCGAGGTGGAAAAGTTCCTGCCGCTGGATGAGACGGTGATTCTGAAAGACAATATCTCATGGCATTATCCTTTCCCCGGCGCCAACACCACGCCCTGGCAACTGGAGGGGACGGCGCTGGCCCTCCGCGAGCGGGATTATGAGAATCTCGTCTGCGTGCAGAACAAGACGGTGGTCATCGACACCTTCAAGGGGGAGGATCTGAACAACTATGTTCCTATCTTTCGGCGTTACAATATCCCCGTGTTGTACAATTTCAAAGATTGCGACATGGATTGGGTCCTGTACGAGCCCGAGGCGGAGATGGACGTCCTTCCGCGCATCTATCCGGAGGGCATCCGCGTTCCGGATTTCTTTATGGGCAAGAGCATCGTTCATCTGCCCACGGTCAAGTGTCACATCTATACCAAGACGACGGGGGCCATGAAGAATGCCTTTGGTGGCCTGCTTAACACAAAGCGCCACTATACCCACAGCTGGATTCATCAGACGCTGGTGGATCTGTTGAAAATTCAAAAGGAGATCCATTCGGGGATCTTTGCCGTGATGGACGGCACCACGGCGGGCAACGGTACGGGACCTCGCATCATGGAGCCCGTGGTGAAAAACGTGATACTGGCCAGCGGCGATCAGGTGGCCATAGACGCCGTGGCGGCCAAGATGATGGGCTTTGATCCTATGGATATCGGCTATATTCGTCTGGCCCACGAGCAGGGACTGGGAGTGGGCAACGTCAGCGAGATCGACATTGTCGGGGACGACGTTTCTGGTGAGGACTGGGACTTTCGTATCGGAATGAACTTTCACCGCATGCTGGGGTGGCTGTCGTGGTTTGGCCCAACCAAGATCCTGCAGAAAGTGTTGTTTCACACCCCCTTTGTGCACGTGGCCTCTTTCATCTCCGAGGCATACCACGATTACTATCGCTGGCCCCTGAAGGAGCGACGCGTATACGAGCGCTGGCGCGAAGAGACGGGGTGGGGGCAGCTGTTCAGTCGGTATATTGAAGAGGGGACGATGCGGTAGCTTGCCGCTCTGGTCCAGAAATATGGAACGTCTGGTAGGGTGCACGCAAATGTTGTTAGCACACTTGCCGGTTGAATGGCTCAAGGTATATAAAATTAAGGGGGATCTTGTACCCGATGCTAGACTGGCTCTCAAGTTCACGCATATGCCCCTCGCACAGGTG
>CAZMOW010000009.1:0-48561 GCA_964567975.1 uncultured Anaerolineales bacterium
ACGCAGTTACCCATTTGACAGTCCGTCCACTGTCATTACAATAACTGAAGATATTCTAAACCATTGTGGTGAATATAGTGGACAAGGCGTATGTGGGCACCATGGTCTGGGCCCGTAGCTCAAGCGCATGTACGAGCACCTTGTGCCGTTCAAGGTCCGGGGATAGTATTGGCTGTTGGAGGGTCAAAGGTGCTGACGGTGGATTATGGCGCAGAGGAGGGGGGCGATGCCGCATCTGCTGATCGTCGGGGGGAGCGATGCGGGCATCAGTGCGGCGTTGCGTGCTCGAGGCGTGAACCCGGGATGGGAGGTCACCGTCGTTGTGGCCGACCGCTACCCCAATTATTCTATCTGCGGTCTGCCCTTCTGGCTGGGGGGAAAGGTCGCAGACTGGCGCGACCTGGCTCACCGGACGGTCGAGGAGATAGAGGCCCAGGGGATCAAGCTGATGTTGGCCCATACCGCTCAGGCCATCGATCCGACTGACAGGTCCGTCGAGGTGGTGGATGACGCCCGCCACTCGCGCTGGATACGTTACGATGCCCTGGTCATGGGCACGGGTGCGGTCCCATGGCCCCCGCGTATCAAAGGGTTGGAGCAGCGAGGAGTCTTTTTCCTGCGTACCATGGCCGACGGCTTTGCCCTGCGCGATTATCTTGTGGGACAGTCGCCGGCCTCCGCCGTGGTGGTGGGTGGGGGCTATATCGGCCTGGAGATGGCTGAGGCTCTGCGCCAGCGGCGTATGGAGGTGACGCTGGTGGAATATCTCCCCTCTGTGCTGAACACGCTCGATCCCCCACTGGGTGACCTGGTGGAAGAGGAGTTGGGCGATCACGGTGTGGATGTCGTCACGGATGTGGCGGTGCAGTCGATAGATAGACGAGGTGGTCCCCTGGTCGTCGCTGGATCCCAGGACTTTGAGGCAGAGGCAGATCTGGTGCTGGTGGCGACCGGCGTGCGCCCGAATGCCCGCCTTGCCATGAGCGCTGGCGTCGAGACGGGGCGCCAGGGGGCGATCCGCGTCAACCGGGCTATGGAGACGAGCGTGCCGCACATCTATGCCGCCGGAGACTGCGTCGCGACCTATCATCGGCTGCTGGATCGGGATGCCTACCTCCCCCTGGGCTCCACGGCCCACAAGCAGGGACGCGTGGCCGGGGAGAACGCCGTGGGCGGGCGGGCCTCGTTCGGCGGGACACTGGGGACGCAGGTAGTCAAGGTGTTTGACCTGGTCGCCGCTCGTACGGGGCTGCGGGACATCGGAGCGCGGGAGGCGGGCTTTGCCCCGCTGACCGTTCAGACCAAGGCCTGGGACCACAAGGCCTATTATCCCGGTGCTCACAGACTCTACCTCCGCGTGACAGGCGACCGCCGGACGGGTTACCTGCTGGGCGCGCAGATGGTGGGGCATCGCGCGGCGGAGTTGTCAAAGCGAATCGACGTGTTCGCCACGGCACTATTCAATGAGATGACGGTGGACGCACTGAACGACGTGGATCTGACTTATACGCCGCCGCTCAGTAGTCCCTGGGACGCGATACAGATGGCGGCTCAGGTGTGGATGAAGGACAATCGAGAGGAAGGTTGAGGGATGATGGATACAGGAAACGGTCATCTATTGCGGGTACACAATCTCTACGTGGAGCGCGAGGATTACCAGATATTGCGCAGCCTCAATCTGGTGGTCGATCGGGGCAGCGTGCACGTGGTGCTGGGGCTGAACGGTTCGGGAAAATCGACCCTGGCCTACACCCTGGTGGGAAGCGGTGGGTACGTGCCCAGCGATGGCGAGATCTGGTTTGATGGCGACTTGGTCAACCCGCTGAGCATCGCCGAGCGCGCGCAGCGGGGGATGACGTTGGCCTGGCAGGAGCCGGCGCGTTTCGAGGGACTGACGGTCGCCCGGTACCTTAGCCTGGGGATGGATGAGCCCGATGAGGACCGGATGCGCCGGGCGTTGGAGGCCGTGGCCCTGCTACCGGATACCTATCTGCCACGCTATGTGGACGATGCGCTCTCTGGCGGGGAGCGTAAGCGGATCGAACTGGCCTCCATATATGCCATGGCCCCCAAACTGGCGATTCTGGACGAACCGGATTCGGGGATCGATGCCATGACCCTCGAAGACATCGCCATCCTGATCCAGAACATGGCCCAGGAGGGCACCACCATATTGGCCATCACCCATCGCGACGAGATCGTCGAGATCGCCGACGCGGCCTCTCTGATCTGTGAGGGGGAGATCGTGCGGACGGGGACTCCAGATGAGGTGGTTGAGCGCTATGGTCGCTGTTGTCGGGCATGTGACAGGGCCGAACGAGTGGAGAAGGAGGCGGATTATGAGCGACTTTGAGGCCATTCTCAGAGCGTACGAACGGGCGGGTGGCGATCCCGATTTCCTCGAGTCATCACAGGTGGCGAGCCTGGTGATCAGCGGCAACGAGGTCCTCGGTGCCAACGCGGTGCCCGGTCTGAGCGTGGATCCAGAACCATTGGAGGATGGGGTAAGGGTGACCCTGCGTCTGGAGCCGCATGTGCGGGTCGAGAATCCCGTCCACCTCTGTTTCGGCGTGGTACCGGAAAAGGGTGTCCAGCGTATCCTGGTCGATTTTGAAATCGGCGAGGGGGCCAACGTCGAATTCATCGCCCACTGCACGTTCCCCAACGCCATGGAGGTGGAGCATATCATGGAGGGGACCATCCACGTCGGGGCCGGCGCGACCATGCGCTACGCGGAGACGCATTATCATGGCGAGACGGGCGGCGTGCGCGTGGTTCCCCAGGCACACGTGATTGTGGATGAGGGAGCGCGGTACATCTCGACCTTCAATCAGAGGCAGGGGAGAGCGGGCAAGATCGAATTTGATTACGAGGTGGATGTGGACGCGAACGGCGTGGCGGAACTCAACGCGCGGGCCATGGGCTACGGCGATGACGATATCACGATCAAGGAGACGATTCGCCTGAACGGAGAGGGCGCACGGGGCGTGGCCAAATCCCGCCTTGCGCTGCGGGATCGTGCCCGCGGCAAGGTGTTCGGTACTACGGAGGGCAACGCGCCCTTTGCTCGGGGCCACGTGGATTGTGTGGAGATCGTGCGCGATGAGGCCGTGGCCGATGCCGTGCCGGTGGTGCGCGTCAGTGACCATCGCGCCCAGGTCACCCATGAGGCCGCCATTGGCACCGTGGACAAGAAGGAATTGGAGACGCTGATGACGCGCGGCTTGGACGAGGAGGAGGCTGTGGATATCATCGTCCAGGGCATGCTGGAGGGGTAAACCTCTTCATTTCTCGATTTGCACGATCTGGTGTCTGCTGTTATACTATTGGTTACGTCCTTGTGTGGATTTAACACAAGGAACCATTGATCTTGTGCTCTCCTTAGTGTGGATTGAGATCAGGGGCGAGAGCAGAAGAATTTGATAGTAGAATCTGTGGTGGGTTCTTGCTTCTGATGGCGATTTATGAGAGATCATTATCTCTTGGTCGCTATCTCTTTTTCTGCGCTGGTGGCTGGTCGTCATCCCTGGTGAGAGTTTACGGGATCAGTTGTGTCTGGATGGCGTTGGTCGAGAGGGCAATGCCCCGTTACAGGAGTATTAGAAAGGAGGGAGACTCGCTAGTATGGCAAGTGTTGTTCGAAGAGATGGAGAGTCGATTGAGGGATTATTGAAGCGTTTTCGCAAGACGGTTCAGCGGGAGAGAATTCTCTCTACCGTTCGACGTCGTCGCTTTTACGAAAAGCCTTCCCAGGAGCGCAAGCGGCGAGCGGCTCGGAAACTGAGAAAGAGCCGTAAGACGACGCGTAAGATGAAGAATCGCCGTTGGTAAGGTTGTCGGTCTTTCTGATCGGACAGTGATTGTGGTTCACATAATGCATTTGCGGGTTATTGGTGGGAGCAGGTGAGCGTGCTATCTTGGAAAAAGGTTTTGGCGGGAGGGTATTTTGGGTCGTAAAGTTCATCCCATTGGATTCAGGCTTGGCATCAACGAGGAATGGCGGTCGAACTGGTATGCGGAGGGTGAGGAGTACGCCCGATTGATCAAGGAGGATAAGGATATCCGCGACCTTATTCATGGAGAAGTGGGGCGTGCCGGGATTTCCCGCATCCAGATCGAACGGTTTCCCAAGCGTATCGTGATAGAGATACATACGGCCAAGCCGGGTGTGGTCATCGGGCGTCGAGGGTCCACGGTAAAAGCCCTCAAGGAAAAACTTGAGGAGCTGACGGGGGTGACGGGCAGCAATCTGAGACTTGACGTGCAAGAGATAGAGAATCCCGAAACAGATGCTCACGTCGTGGCAGAGAACATTGCCGAGCAGATAGAGCGGCGCGTGTCTTTTAGGCGCGCGATGCGCCGCGCTGTGTCAACGGCCATGCGGGCAGGGGCAGAGGGTGCCAAGGTAGCCTGTAAAGGGCGCCTGGGGGGCACCGAGATGTCCCGTCGGGAATGGACTCACGAGGGACGCGTCCCCTTGCACACACTGAGGGCCGATATGGACTTTGCTCGCAAAGAGGCCGTCACCGCGTTTGGTCATATAGGTATCAAGGTTTGGATCTATCACGGAGATATTTTGCCGACGATGGAAGAAGAATCGGCAACTGCATAAGGAGTTCTCTTAATGTTAATGCCAACACAGTTAAAGTATCCGAAGCATCACCGTGGACGTATGAAGGGCAAGGCCTCTCGAGGATGTGATGTCTCCTTTGGCGAGTATGGTCTCAAAGCGCTGGAGCCCGCTTGGATCACCAGCCGACAGATCGAGGCCGCGCGGCGTGCTATCGTTCGTCATATGAGGCGTAGGGGTCAGCTTTGGGTTCGTATTTTCCCCGATAAGCCGGTGACCCAAAAGCCGGCCGAGACCCGCCATGGAAGTGGTAAGGGTGCTGTGGACCATTACGTGGCCGTGGTAAAGCCGGGCCGCATCATGTTCGAGGTAGGGGGCGTTGAAGAAGCGGTTGCCGAGAGGGCCCTTTGGCTTGCAACTCAAAAACTCCCCATCAAGACCCGCCTTGTGTCCCGGGACGCGGTTACCACTGGAGAAATGTCATAGGGACCATTTGGCGCTGGGTTATCACCAGTGCCTTTGCTCCGAGAAGCGGTAGGGCCGATGATCGGGAGAGTGGAGGGGGTCCCTACGACGCGTCTTGCACGTTGATGGACGTTACATTTTGAAAGCATCGGCATCGGCAGCATTCCCGTTGGATCGGCGTTGTAAAAGGAGGTGGGTCTCTGTTATGTATGCCGTTGGAAGTAAGGTGGTGCATCCCTACCACGGGGCGGGAACCATAGTGCGTGTCCAGGAAAAAAGTATCGGCGATTCGACCAACTTTTACTATGTGATAGACACGATTCCAAGCCCCAGAGAGATGCGGTTGATGGTGCCTGTGGACGATGCCGAGCGGGTCGGCTTGCGGCGGGTGGGGGAAGCTTCCAGGTTGCGCAAGATGCTTTCTGTTCTTACCAAAGCGCCTGCTGAGGACGAGATAGAGACGGACTTTCGCGCCCGCAAGGCCATAATGAGCGAGCGTCTTCAGTCAGGGCAATTTGCAGAGGTGGTAAAGGTCGTGCGTGAACTGTTTGCCATGAGTCTCCAACGCTCGTTGGGAACTACGGATCGCAGATTCCTGGAACAGGGCAAAGAGGTACTGGCGGGCGAACTCGCTCTCGCGGCCGATATCGACCGTGGGGAAGCCATGCAGGAGATCGAGGAGAGGCTGCTGGAGATGATCCCCGAGGAAGAGGAAGAATAATCTTTCGTCTCCATCAGATAATTCCTCTGAAAGAGGGTTGTGTTTTTCCCGTAACTTTTTGTGTGGCTCGCAGATCCGCGCTCGGGTGACGATGATCTGACCTGGGCGTTTTGCGCATATAGCATGTGAGGGTTTTTGGGCGCGGTTTGGCGGGGAATCCGCTTTCCATATCCTAGGGTGTGTTTCGCCAATGCGAAGGAACTGATCACTGATCCTCGCGTTGGTTTGTTGTATGTATATAGTGCGCGTTGGAGCGCTTGACTGATACAGAGAACCGGCCGCTGCCCGGGCAGCGGCCGGTTCTCTATGAGCGTGATGCGCTGGGATCGGGCTACCTGAGATAATCCATGAGTTGTTTACGGCGGTACGGGCACCGCAGCCTGTCCAGGGCCTCGTGCTCGATCTGGCGAATGCGTTCCCTCGTGAGGTCAAATTTCTGTCCCACCTCCTCCAGCGTGTGCGCGCGCCCATCCCGAAGCCCGAAGCGGAGGCGGAGGATGCGCGCTTCGCGCGGACTGAGGGAGGTCATGATATTCTGCAGCGCCTCGCGCAGGAGATGCTGATACGTGACCTCTGTGGGGGTGAGCGAATCGTCATCCTCCACAAAGTCGCCGAATTCGGAGTCATCATCCTCGCCCACGGGCATTTCCAGTGAGATGGGATAGCGGGAGCTGCGCATCAAAAGCTCGATCTTGCTCACGCTTAGTCCCGTTCTTTCGGAGAGTTCTTCTTTTGTGGGTCGTTCTCCCGTTTCCTTTTCGTAACTCTCGATGGTGCGATAAATGCGGCGTATCTGGTCTCCTGCGTGGACGGGGATACGAATAAGTCTGCTCTGCTGGGCGAGGGCCCTGGTTATCCCCTGGCGGATCCACCATGTAGCATAGGTGCTGAATTTATAGCCCCGGCGGTACTCGAACTTTTCCACCGCTTTCATGAGACCGATGTTCCCCTCTTGTATCAGGTCGAGGAGGGGCACGCCATTCCCCGTGTACTTTTTTGCCACGCTGACTACCAGGCGGGTGTTCGCCTCGGTAAGCTTTTTGCGGGCTTTGTCGCCTCTCTCGACGGCCCTGCGTAGTTTCTCCTCTTCCTTTGGGGAGACATCCCCTGCCATCAATTCTTGGAGGGCTTCTCTGCCCTCCTCCATCCGCCGTGCCAGCGTCACCTCCTCCGATTTTTCGAGCAAGGGGACACATCCCATCTGCCTAAAGTACAGGCTGATCGTATCGTCCACGGATATGCCATCCACATCTACGTATTCTTCCGTATCGTCGAGGATATCCTCCTCATCCTCAAGGTCTTTTTCGTCGTCCTCGATCTCTTTATCCTCTGAGAACTCGTCTTCCTCTTCTTCAAACAAAGAGGAGTCTGAAAGATCGTAGGAGGATTCAGAATTGTTTAACACGATGTTAATACCCTCATCGATTAGCTTTGCGAACAGTGCATCGACTTGTGGGACACATGTTTCTACCTCGGGATAGAGTTCCAACAACTCTTCGCCTGTGACATAACCCTGCGCCTTTGCATTCTGTAGCAGATCTTCCAACATATTCGCTTGGTCTCCCCATTCTACATAGAATTGTAGATTGAAACCTTATCTTTTGGTTAGAAGCGCTGAAGAAATCTCTGGAAGCACCTCCTTTCCTTTATTTGATGAAAAGAGAGCCCTCGACTGTTGAGGTTTGTCGAAAACAAAAAGGCTCGGTGGCCTGTCCTCATATCTCAGGGAGGACCGCTACCGAGCTCGGCAGTCAAGGGATCTCTCATTTACAACCTCACGTTAACTCTTATGAATGATCCACCACATATATTATACTCCGAATATCGTCCCAGGTCAATAGTTTTTCTAACTTTTTCGTAACTTTTTTGCCAATTGTGCCTATTCTATGATCGCGCGTGCTTTGGTGGGTACTGGAGGGGTTGTGCGGGGAGGTGCCTTGCTGAGTGGGTTATGCTATAATATCGGACGTGCTACGGGATCGGGTTCCATCCTGGCCCCGTACATGTAATAAGTAGAATGGGTTGGCAGCGCCCCAGGAGGGGGCGCCTGGAGTAGATTCTCTGACGTATAAGGAGGCAAATCGAATGAGAGTGACCATTGAGCGCGACGAGTGCATTGCCTGTGGCGCCTGTCAGGACGAGTGCCCCGAGGTGTTTGAGGAAGACGAGGAGGGCATGAGCCAGATCGTCGAGGAGTACCGGGTTGACGACGATCCTGCCGTGGGCGAGATACCCGACGACCTGGACGAATGCGCCCAGATGGCGGCCGACGTGTGTCCCGTCTTTATCATCGAAGTCGGGTAATAAGCAGCGACTTTTAGGGAAGGCGTGCATTTTCCCTTCCCGGTGAGTGAAGCATGAGTAAGGATCATGGCCCCTGGGAGCGTCTCTTTTAAGCTGAGCGGCCAAGCTCGCCCGGTGGACCAAGTGGCCGGGATCGGGGTCGATATGCTGCGGCAAAGCGTGCGCGGCTCGACGCTGATCTCGGCTTTGCGCTGGTCGAAAAGCCGAGATTGGGCGGGACGGCGGCTTACATGCGGGTGCTCAGTCCTCGTCGGATCGGCGTCTCATAAGCGCCGCAGACGGAAGGCCGGCCGCCTCCTTCGCTGACCATACGGCGTTGAGGACGGCGCGGACGGTGGCCGTGGCGGCCATATCGGTGACCAGGGTGTGATGCGCTCGCACATGCCCCGTCGCCAGGGAGAAAAAGGTGTCCCCGTCGTATAAGGTGTGCACGGGGCGGATGGTGCGCGCCAGGCCGTCGTGGGCCGCCGCGGCCAGGTGATTGACGTGGGCGACGTCCAGGCGCGCGTTGGTGGCCACCACGCCGATGACGGTGTTTTTGAAAGCCACGGCCATGCGTGCGGGACGGCTCTGCAGTGTGTGTGAAGTGTCGATGAACCGATCCCCCTCGGCGCTTCGAGCGCCAGCGATGATCTCCCCGCTTGCGGGATCTATCACGTCGCCAAAGGCGTTCAGCGCGGCAAGGCTTGCCACGACGAGGCGTCCAGCTTTTAGGCTGGCCATGCCCAGACCGCTCTTTGTGGACCTCTCGATGCCCATCAGTTTTCCGACGGTGGCGCCCGTGCCGGCGCCCACGTTGCCTTGGGCCGATGCTTTGCTGGACGCTTTCTGGCATGCTGTGTATCCCATATCTGCGTCGGGACGGACGGAAGCGTCGCCCACCTCCAGATCGAACAGCACGGCCCCCGGCACGATGGGCACCTTTACGCCAGCATCGTAGCCGATGGCCTTTTCCTCCAGATAGCGCATCACGCCGTCGGCGGCCGCCAGGCCAAAGGCGCTTCCCCCTGTAAGTAATATGCCGTGGGCCTCGTGTACCAGAGTTCCTGGGCGCAGGAGGGCCATCTCCCGCGTGCCAGGCGCCAGTCCGCGCACGATACCGCCGACAGTGACTCCCTTGCCGCAGAGTACGATGGTGCAGCCTGTCAGTGCCTAGCTATTCGTGGCGTGCCCTACCTTCAGCCCACGCACGTCGGTGAGCGATCCGGAAAAGATCTCATTCCCCATGTTGCCTCCTCATCTCGACGACGAAATCCAGGATATGCTCTGCCACCTCAAACTTGTGGATGAGGGGAAGGGCTTTGGGCTGTCCATCGGGCGTGAGCAGAGTGACGCGATTGGTCTCCGCACCAAATCCGCTGTCCGGGGCGGAGACGTCGTTGGCCGCGATGAGGTCGAGGCTCTTCTGTCGTAATTTGGTGCGGGCGTTCTCCAGCAGATTCTCCGTCTCGGCGGCAAACCCTACGACCGTCTTCCCATCGCCCTCTTTTCGTCTCTCACCCACGGCGGCCAGAATGTCCTCCGTGCGCTCCAGGGGAAGAAGCAGGTCGCCCTTCTCCTTCTTGATCTTTTGCTCGACGATTGACGCGGGGCGATAGTCCGCGACGGCGGCGGCCATGATGAGGATATCGGTTTCCTCGAACACCTCCAGGACACTCTCGCACATCTCCGCTGCCGTCCTCACGTGGATGGTCTCGATACCATAGGGGGCCGGGAGGCAGGTGGGAGCACTGATCAGTTTGACAGAGCCCCCGTAGTCGCGCGCCGCCTCTGCCAAAGCGTATCCCATGCGTCCAGAGGAGCGGTTCCCTATGTGGCGCACGGGATCCAGGGGTTCCTGGGTCCCCCCTGCGGTCACCGCCACGCGCGTTTCCGCCAGGGGACCATGGCGTCCCAATGTCTTGCGCAGGGCGGCGATGATCTCCTGTGTTTGAACCAGGCGTCCCGCACCCACGCGTCCAGAGGCCAATCGGCCATGGCCTGGCCCGACAAAAGTGATCCCCCTCTTGCGCAACAGATCGACGTTGTGTTGGGTCGCCTCGTTCTCCCACATATCAGCGTCCATGGCAGGTGCGATGAGAAGGGGCGCTGTGGTGGCCAGGGCCGTGCTCGTGAGGAGGTTATCTGCCAGCCCTTGGGCGAGCTTGGCGACGGTGTTGGCCGTGGCGGGGGCGATGAGGAGGACGTCGGCCTTTTTCGCGAGAGAGATGTGGGCCATATCGGTGTCACGGAGCAGCTTGAACATATCCACCGATACAGGACGTTTGCTGATGGTTTGAAAGGGCAGGGGCGTGACAAAGTGGGTCGCGGCCTCGGTCATGATGACGTCCACAATAGACCCTGCTTGGACCAGCTTGCTGCAGACGTCCACGGCCTTGTAGGCGGCGATGCCTCCCGTGACCCCCAGCACCACGTTCTTGTTTTCGAGTATCATGCGCTTTTTCTTTCTCTGTTCAGATCATAGATGATGCGCAGGCCCTTGAGCGTCAGCCATGGGTCGATGTGCTCGATCACCCGCGTCTCGTTGCCGATGATGGGAGCCAGTCCCCCTGTGGCGATGACGTGCATGTCGGGGCCCAACCTCTGTCGAAAACGCGCCACCATGCCCTCCACCAGCCCCACATACCCGTAAAGGATCCCGGAACGCATGGAATCCGCCGTGTTCGTTCCTATGGTTTTTCGGGGAGGAGTGAGGTCGATGCGCGGCAGCTTGGCCGTTCGCTGAAAGAGGGCCTCGGCAGCGATGCGTATGCCAGGGGCGATGGCACCGCCCAGGTATTCGCCCTTGGAGGAGATGGCATCAAAGGTGGTACCCGTGCCAAAGTCGATGATACAGGCGGGTCCGCCGTAATGACGATACGTGGCTATGGCGTTGACGACGCGGTCAGCGCCCACTTCCTGCGGGTTGTCATAACGTATGGCCACGCCCGTCCTGATGCCGCTGCCCACGATGAGAATTTCCTGGCCCACATACTCGGCCAGCATCTCTGTAAAGATCTCGGTGACGGGGGGCACGACGCTGGAAAGGACGATGGCCTCGATATCCTCGGTGGCCAGGGCCTCGTGTCGCAGGAGATCGATGAGGAGTATGCCATATTCGTCGGGCATCTTGTTATGGTCGGTACTTATGCGCCAGTGGCTCAGGAGGTTGTTCTCCTCATAGAGACCTATGACGATGTTTGTGTTACCGATATCGACGCAGAGCAGCATTTGAGCTTTCTCCTCTCGCTATGGGGTATGTCATCACTTACAAGTGTGAGCTGCCCCGTCCCTCGCCGATCTGGCGCAGGGCGGAGACGACGGCCACGGTGACGATGGCTGACACGATGGCCTCGGGTATGCCATGGGTCAGGCCGATGCCCCAGGCGGCCTCAAAGGGGATATAGTCGCGCCAGACGGCGGAGGAGAGGACGAGTACGGTGTTCGTCACGGAGCCCGCGGCGGCGGCCATGCTTAGACCCACGATCTGAACATCCGTGCGAGGCATCCACCAATAGAGCCACGCGGTGGCTCCCACCGAGATGACGGCGAGTACGATGCCCAGCCAGGGTATGGTCTGATACGTCTGGTAGCTAAAGATCAGCATCAATGCACACAGGATGCCCGCCATGATAGAGAGGGTGCGTCTCCTGGCTACCCTGAGAAGGATAAAGACCCAGCTGGCCACGACGCCTATCATGAGCCGGGGCAAAATGGCCACGATGGGATCCTTGAACATGGGGACGGTGGCATTCATAAAGCTTGCAAATCCAAAGCCCAGGCCGATGAGCAGCCCGACGATGGGTCCCTCCAGGATGCCGCCGATGATGGCTGGGATGTGGGCGACGGTGGCGTTGGCGGCGGGCGTGGGGACGGGAATCATGCCGATGCGGGTGAATACGAGGAGCAGAGTGATGGCCAGAAGCAGACCGGCGATGACGATGCGTCGAATGCTATCTTCATTGGATCTCATAGTTCTCCTTTTTCTAGGGTAAGGGTAGTTGCTGAACAGTCAAAACGACGATGACGGAAAGGACCATCAGGCCGAGGGCGATATAATCTCGCGGTGCAAAGGTAAAGGTGACCAGGTGGCTGCGTCCCTCGCCGCCGTGATAGCAGCGCGCGCGCATGGCCAGAACCAGCTCCTCGGCCCGCCGATAGGCGTCGACAAAGAGGGGCACGATGAGGGCCGCCACGCGGCGTGCGTTCTGCGCGAGCTGCCATCTGCCCCTTTTCCCGTCACCGACGCTGCGTGCATCCTGTGCTTTGGCGATGGATTCCAGTTCCTCGCCCAGAATGGGCACGAAGCGTAATGCCACCGCTCCCACAAGGGCGATCTCGTGTCCCGGGAGGCCCAGGCGATTCAAGGGGCGCAGGAGGCTCTCCAATCCACTGGTCAAGGAGCTCGTCGTCGTGGTATTCGTCAGCAAACTGACGAGGAATATGAGGATGAGAAAGCGTATCAAGGAGACGACGACGACCTGCAGGGCGGCGGTCGAGATATGCAGCTTGCCCCATGAGAGTAGCAGCGGCGCGCGGGGATCTGCGCGGTAGAAAAGGAGTTGTAGGAGGCTGAGGACAACGATGACGGGCAGCGCCGGCCGTACGTTGGAGAGGAGATAGCCCACGGGGAGCTCGGCTATCAGCACGCAGGAGGTGACCAGGGCCAGGAGGAGCATGTTGGTGGTATAGGATGTTGCCACCAGCACGAGGCCCATCAGGATGACGAAAGCGATGAGTTTGATCCTGGGATCCAGCCGATGTATGGAAGAGTTCCCCGGGATATAACGCCCGATGGTGACGTGTCTCAGGGCCTCATAGCTTGCCATATGGCCTCCTCCGTTTCCGCTTTCGTCAGCGGCGTGTCCGCTATGGATACCCCGGCCTGGCGCAGTGCCCGCAGCACGCGCGTCGTCGTGGGAGGTTCCAGGCCGTAGGTTTCCAGGGTATTTCCCTTGCCCAGAATCTCGCGTGTGGGGCCTGCCAGGGGGGTCTTGCCCTCGTGGAGGACGGTGACGCACTCTGCCAGTTCGGCCACCTCGTCCATGTCGTTGGAGACGAGGAGGATAGTCATCCCTCTGTCAGCGCGAAGGTGGCGCAGCACGTCGTGGATCTGGGCCCGGCCTCGTGGGTCAAGGCCCGTGGTGGCCTCGTCCAATACCAGCAGGTCAGGTTCCATGGCCAGGACGCCTGCCAGTGCCACGCGGCGCATCTCGCCACCACTGAGGGAAAAGGTATGCCGATCCACAAAATCCTGGAAATCGAGGCCCACAGATTCCATCGCCCAGTGCACCCGCTCCCGTATTTCCTCTCTTGTGAGGCCCAGTTGCCGTGGACCGTGGGCGATATCATCACCCACGTACTGTTCCAGGAACTGGTGGTGGGGATACTGAAAGACCAGCCCCACGCGGCGGCGCAGGGATACGATATCGCAGGTCGGGCTCGCCGTATCCTGTCCAAAGATCTCCACGTGCCCCTCCTTTTGAGGGCGCAAAAGGCCATTCAAAAAGCTGACCAGCGTGGATTTTCCAGAGCCGCTCTCCCCGATCAGGGCGGCGAATTCGCCCTGGCGCACGGTGAGGCTTGCATCCTGCAGTCCCATGGCAGCCAGCGGCGTATCGGCCATATAGGTATGGGAGAGTCCTCGGATGGATACGATGACATCGTTCACGTTTTGATTTGTACCCCTTCAGTCAACGCTTCTATGAGGTCGTTTTCCGTCAGAAAGGTTTCGCCTGTGAGGTAGAGACCGCGCCGCTGCAGCCCCCGTGCTATGGCGGCGCTGATGGGCAAGTTCAGTCCCAGTTTGTCAAAGACCTCCTGATCCGCGAAAACCTTTTGCGGGATGCTCTCCAGGGCCACGCGTCCTCTGTCCAGCACGATGATGCGGTCTGCCAGGGCGGCCTCTTCCATGGAATGCGTGATAAGGACGAGGGTCAACCCCCGCTCGTGTAGATCATTCAGCAGGGCCAGCACCTTGCGTCGCGCGATGGGATCCAACATGGCTGTGGACTCGTCCAGGATCAGGCACAGGGGTTCCATGGCCAGCATACTGGCTATGGCCAGGAGAGATTTTTGGCCGGCGGAGAGATCATGGGGGTTGCGGCCCTCCAACCCCTCCAAGCCCACATCTCGCAGGGCGCGAGCGACCCGCCGAAGCAGTTCCTGCCCGGGAACGCCCAAATTCTCAGGGCCAAAGGCCACCTCCTCTTGCACAGTGGTGGCTACGAACTGATTCTCCGGATGTTGAAAGACGATGCCCACCGCAGCGCGAATCTCCAGCAGGGCACTGTCTGAGCAATGGCGCGTATTCTGGCCTCTGACCCACACGTCCCCTTTGGTAGGGAGCAGTAGGCCATTGAGGCACTTGGCAAGGGTCGACTTGCCGGAGCCGTTGTGTCCAACGATGGCCACAAAATCGCCGGCGTTGACATGGAGATCGATCCCGCGTAGCGCCTCTACGGCCCGAGTCCCCTCGTCGTATCTATAGTGTACGTTGGTGGCTTGTATAAGTTGGTCCGATGTCATGTGTACTCCACAAAGGAAAATGGCCTTGCGTCTTTGCGACGCAAGGCCATACGGAAGCAATAGGGCGTTCCCTTCCGTCGTCTCGGTCAGACGCTGATCCAAGCGACGATTTGTCAAAGAATAACTGCTCGGTGCCCCATCAGGGTCACCTGCAGTCTCCATTATAAGACAATATCCGAGGAGGTCAAAATGCATTACAGGTGCGAACTTTTTTTTGGGGGCGACGCTGGTTAGCTATCGTGGTGCGATGTGCTATAGTAGCAGGCGTGGATGCGGTTGTTTGTCGTTCGTCATGTCAGCGAGGAAGATGTGAGGGAGAGTGAGATGAAGGCAGCGGTCTTTTACGGGGCAGGCGATCTGCGCATTGAGGAGAGAGAACGTCCTCGGGCGGGAGAGGGGGAGGTGGTCGTGGAGGTACTGGCCTGCGGCATCTGTGGCACGGATCGCCACATCTATCATGGGCAATTTGACGCCAAGCCACCCATCGTGCCGGGGCACGAGTACACGGGGCGTGTCCTGGAAGTGGGGGAAGGGGTGAGGGATCTGGCCGCGGGCGATCGTGTGGCCATCGACCCCAATATCCATTGTGGCGTATGCCGTTTCTGCCGGCGCGGGGATATACATCTGTGCGAGAACCTGTGTGCTCTGGGGGTGGATATGGACGGCGGATTCGCCGAACTGGCGGTTGTGCCACGCCAACAGTGCTATGAGCTTCCTGCGTCAGTCTCGTCGCTGGAGGGTGCCCTGACTGAGCCGCTGGCCTGCTGTGTGCACGGCATCGACCTGGCGGAAATCGGGGTGGGAGATAGGGTCGCCGTCATCGGGGGTGGGCTGATAGGGCAGATGCTGGCCCAATTGGCGCGCCTCCGCGGGGCCGGCTATCTGCTGTTGAGCGATCCTATCGCGGCTCGCCGCGAGATGGCGCTTTCCCTGGGCGCGGATGCGGTGATCGATCCCGCGTCCTCCGATGCCCTTGCGGAAACACCTCTTGGGGAGGGGGCGGACGTGGTCATCGAGGCTGTGGGATCGGCAGAGACGGCGGCCCAGGCCGTCGAGTGGGCCGCTCCCGGGGGAACCGTCGTCTGGTTCGGCGTGGCCCCGCCGGGTGACACGGTAGACGTGGAGCCCAATCTCGTCTTCCGCAAGGAACTCACCATAAGGGGGTCCCTGGTCAACCCACACACCCACGGCCGTGCTCTCTCCTTGTTGGAGTCAGGCCAAGTGGACGTGCCTCCCCTCATCACGCGTACTATGGGATTGGAGGCACTTCCGCAAGCTCTCTCTCAGGGCCCTGGTGACGAGATTAAGACTGTCGTGACGCCGACGCGGTAGGTTCGTACTAAGGTGCAAAGTGTGAGGAGTTTGCTTTGCCAGACTCCTGCGGAGTGCTGTCGGTTGTCTGGCACGCTTCCCTGCTGGTCGGAGCAGCTTTCCGACCAGCAGGGGGATAGGAATCCAGCCAGCAACGCCTGTGCACAGCGGTGCACCACGTATCCATGCCAACCGCGGCTTGAATCTAGGAGAAAAAGCGCTCATAATCGTCGTGACCACCAATCCAGAACCACGTTACCGTATCGCCTTCCCAAACAGCGATGGCACGATAGCCTCGGGTTATCCTTACAGATCAAATGTTCTCCTTGCGGTTGATGCACTTGAATCGCAGAGAAGGGTGAAAAGGATTATTCATCCACAAGCGATAGGCTTTTCTGGCTCTGCGCTTGGTGTCCTCGTCGAGAGACCTGTAGGCAGCCCAAAAAGAAGGCAGTGCTGCAGATTTCACAGCTGCTCGTAATCCAGCGGTTTCGCCTGCCCCTCAGCGATCTTTCGCTTGGCACGTTTTGCAGCATCCTCAAGTTCCTCCTGTGTTTCCGCAAAATGGATGTCCCATTGCATCTCATCTCGCAGGTCTTCAATATACTCCCGCAGGTGATCGACGACTCGCTCTTGTGCGTTTTCGGGCAAAGACTCCATGATCTTTATCACTGTAGCAATAGCTGTAGAAGACATGATACAAGTTTCCCTCCCAAGTGGGTAGAGCTGATTGTACTCGCCTCGACTGTCCCCTTTATTCGTGTGTCGCTCTCGACTCGCACGCTCAGTTCAAGACATAATTCTACCTCAGCGTCTCGCAAAGGGCAAAGATACCACGGGAGTGCCGGGGATTGCTTCACACTCTCTTACCTTTGTGGCACGAGTGATACTCTGGGATCGGTCGGAACGGCTTTCCGACCTACGTGATCGCAGGTATTTATAAGGTGTCCAGATCCTTCAGATAGTGGTGGGCGTAGCGTACCTTGTCCTCCCAATGTGCCTCGACGACCTCATGGTTGTGATAGGGGTAGACCTTGATCTCTTTGTCCTTTGTGATGTTGTTGTAGGCAGCAAAGACGGTCGAAGGCGGACAGATGTCGTCCTGGAGTCCCACGGTCATGAGCACGGGGCACGCGATGCGAGAGGCCAGATTCATGTTGTCAAAGTAGCTCAACGTGCGCCACACCTGTTCCTCGCGTTTGGGCCAGCGCTTGATATATTCCGCTATCTCCAGGTAGGGCATGCGCACGGCCACGTCCACGCCGTGCTTGAAATGGCACAGGTAGGGCATCTCGGGCATGGCTAACACAGGGCGATCATCCAGGGCGGCGACGGCCAGGGTAAGCCCACCTCCCTGGCTCATGCCCATGATGCCGATCCTGTCCGCGTCCACCTCGGGGCGATCAGAAACAAAGTCGAGAGCGCGGACACAGTCCATATAGGCGCCACGATAGTAGTATTCGCGGGGATTCATGATACCCAGGGTCATCCAGCCGCGCACATGTCCGCCGGTATAGGGTGTCGGATCGTTGGAATTCCCCGACTGTCCGCGCACATCCACGGCCAGCACGGCATAGTCCTGAAGGACCCACATCAGATAGCGATAAAGGTCCATTTTGGAGCCACTGTAGCCATGGTACTGTACCAATGTGGGGAAGGAGCCTTTTTTCTCGGGCGTCAGATACCAGGCCGATATACGGGCTCCGTCCCATCCATCATAGTGCGCTTCATAGACCTGAGCGCCGATGACGGGATAGTCGACCTCTCGGAGTTCGGCGTTAAGCGGGACATCCGCGTTTCCCTCCAGCGTCTCCGCCCAAAAGGCGTCGAAATCGTTCTCCTTGGTCAAAGGGGGATCGTAAACGACGAGTTCCTCTAGTGGTTTGTCGTAAAGTGGCATTTCTTTGCTCCCGGTTCGAGTTATCCTGACGAATCGGAGCAAGGGTAGATCAGGGCGTCTGGGCTGTCAAACGCATCTCTTCGACGAATGTAATTTGACGGTTCCTGGGGGCAAGCTAAAATGAGTCTGGTACCATCTTGAAGATTCTTGGGGCGATGTGTAAGAAGCTGACGATACATACTGTCGGGCGCGCTCTACGATTCCCTTTGCCGGGACTGAGGGCACAGTTGCGCATGGCCCCCGACCCCCGGGTGCTGCCAGGACACGGCCGGGAGGGAGATATTCGTCAGGGGGCGGTGCTCCTTCTCCTCTACCCGCGAGAGGGACGGCTTTCTCTCCTTTTGACCCGTCGCAGCACCTACGTACTCCATCACAGAGGGCAGGTATCGCTGCCGGGGGGAGCCAGGGAACCTGGCGACGCCTCGCTCTGGCAGACGGCGCTGCGGGAGGCCGCCGAAGAGGTAGCCGTCGTGCCGGAGAAGGTCCGCTATGTGGGCATGCTAAGTCCCCTCTACGTAGCGGCGAGTCGTTTCGAGGTGCACCCCTTTATCGGGTACGTGCCTCGGCGACCGGATTTCGTCCCCAGCGACTATGAGGTGGCCGCCTTGATCGAGACACCCCTGTGCAGGATTCTGGCAGAGGATGCCAAGGATGAGAAGGTGTGGTTCCGGGAGGGGATCGAAAGGCGGGTACCGTTGTATCTGTGTGGCGATCACGTTATCTGGGGAGCCACGGCCATGATACTCGGCGAACTGGAGACCCTTTTGCGTGCGGAGATCGATACGTGCGGCCCGTCCTCCTCCCACTCCGGTCTTTGTTGAGAGGATCAGTACTACTGTACGATCTTGAAAAAAGAGACTGGCAAAGTCTTCAAGCCTCCTTCGACAATCTGCCTTTCCGGTTTCGGAATCACCTTCTTGACCAGACAATGCGAACAGGTTTCGGAAGTCTTTCCCAGCGAAGCGACGTTGTAAAATTAGGGTTGGGGGCGGATCTGGACGAAATCCCCCTCCCGGATCTGAAAGATATAGATACGCTGTTCTGTCAGGTCGCCGTATAGATCATAGTCCACGGTTCCAATGAGGGTCGAGAACTGGATCTCTCTCAGCGTCCCGCTGATGGAGGCGGCGTCCAGCGTCTTGGCCCGTTCTGCTCCCTCGGCCATGACCATCAGCGCACTGTAGCCGGCGATACTGTACGTGCCGGGATTGCGCGCCTCCAGATCCTGGTAGGCCTGCCACCAACTCTCATCTGTTACGGCCTTTGGGTCGGGCGTGATGCCACTGACATAGGCCCCCTCTGCCCATTGGCCGGCACCGTCGATAAAGGCGTAGAGGAAACAACCGTCGCTGGCCATAAAGGTGGTCTCGATACCTGCCTCGCGCATCTCTGGCAGGAGGACATATCCCTCCGTCTCGTATCCGGCCAGGAACACGGCGTCGGGGCGGGCATTCTCGATGCGCGGCAGGATGGGCGCGTAGGTGTCGGCGGCCTCTTGGATCTCGATCACATCGACCGGTGGCCACTGTAGGTCCTCCAGAGCCTTGACAAGTTGCTCCTTCAGTCCCCTTCCATAACCGTTATCGGCGTGTACGATCACGATGCGCTTCGCTCCCAGACCCGTCACCAGAAAGCGTGCGTCGTAGGGACCCTGGGCGGCGTCGGTGGCGTTGACCCGAAAAAAGTTTTCGTATCCCCGTTGCGTCAGACTGGTATCGCTTGCTGTGGGGGTCACCACGATGATGGGGAGGTGCTTGTAGATCTCCAGGGCTGCGGCAGCCTGGCCGCTGTTATAATGTCCCACAACGCCGAGGACGCGTTTTCCTTCCTTGACGGCCGCTTCCACTTGCCCGGCCACCTCCACGGCCACTTCCGAGTCTGCCTCATCGTCCAGAGCCATCACCTGCACCCGGTATCCCAGAAGACCTCCCTTCTGGTTTAGTTCCTCTGCGGCCAGGCGTGCGCCCCCCACCACCGTCTGGCCGCCGTCGGCCTGCCAACCGGAGAGGGGTGCGGCCACGTAGACGAGGAGATCTCCCTTGGATGGTCCGTTTCGTATGCATGCGGTTGTCATGATGGGAAACAGCAGCAAGATAATTATGAGGATGAGGAGTGCTCGTTTCGCCATGTGGATTGCCACCTCCCATATGGTTCGGAAGGCTCTAAAGCCTTCCATAGATCCTGTTCATGCTTTCCAGAATATCCTCTAATCTTTGGATCTGTTCGTCTATGTCCGTGGTGAGATGTTCGATGCGCGCTCTGCTCATCTTTTGGGCGCGAATACGCTGGAGTTGTGAGTAGATTGTGCCCAGGGAGCTGATGGTCTCCTCCACACGGAACTGGGCCTCCTCCATGGTGTTCTCCAGGGCATAGAGTTCCTGCAAGTGTCCTCTTTGCGTCGAGAGCGTTTGTTGGATCTGCTCTCGGACGCCTGCGTCGTCCTCCCGGTCCAGCGCCTTCTGTAAGTGTTCGATCTGAGCGGGAATCTCGCGTCGATCCTTGTGCAGGATCTCATTTCGTGCGTAGGCGTCGAGGCGCTGTATGATGGTGTAGATATGCTCCAGCCAGTCGGCCATGCCCCGGGTGTCCTCGTACAGTTGATCGCGCAGCAGGCCCGGCGGTGTCGTGGCGATGTTGGCCTCGATCCGCTCCCTGTAATCCAGGGCCCGCCTCAGCTGTTCTCTGTACTTTTCCGTTCGAATGTTACCCGGTCTGTAGCGCTCGCGCAGCATGGCGGCCACGACGTGACGACCCGTCTTCTCGTCCACGATACTGGTATATACGATGAGAGCCTCAAAGATGCCCCCCAGCACGAGCCAGTACCACCAGCGCCACCATGGAAAAGGCGTGGGCAGGAAAAAGAGAAGCAGGATCGTGGACCCGATGGTCAGGGCGCTCTCCAGCCGAAAGAAGGCGTAGGAGATGATGGCCCTTGTGGCATGCTCTTTAAAGTCGTCTCTCATCGCCTGATCCCTCGTCAATGTCTCAGAAGTAGCTCGCTAGGGCCCTGTACAGTGTTCTGATGGTCTCCATATCTCCCCGTTCGGTAAACCCGCCCGAGGCGTCGGACAGGCTCTTTAGCACCTGAAAGTCTGCGTCGTTTCCGTAGGCGATGCAGAAGACGAATATGGGCACGTCAGATTGGGCCGCCAGCCGAATCTCCTGTGTCAGGGCGTCGATGCTGGAGCGGGAGCGGTTCTCCTTGCCGTCCGTCATCACCACGATGGCGTTGATCCGCTCCCCGTCCCCCAGATCGCGGAGCTTGACAAAGGCGAGGGCCACGCCGTCCAGCAAGGCTGTGTCGCCTTCTGCGGTGAGATCGTTGATGGCGCGCTCCAGATCATCTCTGCCGTCGCCCAATCGCGTCAAGGGGACCTGCTCCGAGGCCTGGCTGGCAAAGGTGAGCAGGCCCACCCGTTCCTGATCCCCCTCGATCTGGTCGAGGAATAGGTGTAGCGCCGCTTTGGCATCCACGATCTTGTTTCCTTTCATGCTTCCCGAAACGTCAACGACGAGATAGACGTTGGTGTGACGTTTCGTGTACCACCAGGCGTCCTTGACCACCTGGACGACAGAGGGACTGGGAATCTGCATCGTGGTGTACGGCTTTTGGGGATCGACGCCGTAGGTAGATGTAAAGGGGGAATCCGGGGCATTGAGGGGAATGGTGAGATCCGTCGGGCGGTATCCATTGCGCAGAACGCGCTGCTGGGCATCCTCTGTGAGGAGATAGTCGCGAAATAGGCCGTAAGCGAGGCGTTCGTCATCCGTCCGCTGGGGATGCTCCAGCAGGGAAAGGGGGTGATCCGCCCACATGGCCCCCTCCAGGGGATAGATGGCCAGCAGCCGATCCTCGTATGCGCTGTTGTAACGGATGACCATCTGCTCCTGTACCACAAAGGCGTCGAGGAACGCTGCCCCCTCCTCCTCGACGTGCTGCATGATGCCCAATTCCCCCTCCGCATAGTGTTTCACGGTCTTTTGGAGGCGGGCCACATAGTCCAGGGTTGCCTGTTCTGTGGCCATCTCCTCTGTGAGGCCTCGGGTGACTTGCGCGCCCGCGTAGAACTGGGCCAGGGTGGCCAAGAGGCCGCTGGCGGAACTGGTTGAGGGATGGCTCCACGTGAATGCGGGGTCTTTCTCGGCGGCTCGGAGGATGTCCTGCCAGCCCAGTTCCTCCTCGGGGTAGCCCAGCGAGGCGGCCACGTCCTCCCACATGGCGATGACCACGGGGCTTACCATATAGCGCGTGGTCTCGCCCACGAGGGTGCCCTCCATGCCGGCATCGTCCTGACACTGGCGTTCCAACTCGGTTAGCCACACGGAAGAATCGGGATTCAGGGCCTGATAGTGGTTCTCTCGTGCTCCCCGGATCATCTCCTCTGGGAGCGCCCTCTTGGCGACGGCCTCCACGCGCTTACCGTTCGACAGGCGGGGGTTGCCCTCGTTAAAAACCTGGACGAGTTCCGTGAATGTGGCTTCCTTGTCCGGCGAATAGGCTATCTGCAGGGTGATGTGGCGTTCCGTGTCGTCGGAGGTGCGACGCACCAGTACTATCAAGCCTACCGCGCAGGCCAGCAGTACGGTTAGGACGGAACCTAGCACCGTGATGAGGATAAGCCTGCGACGCCTGTTCGTTTGTCCCTTCTTATGTTCTTCCCCAGACACGTCAGCCTCTCCCGCGCTTAGCGCTCATAGACGTTGAGATCGAACCACCTGAGCAGCGCCAGTAACACGTCGCGATCCGGGGCGTGCATACGCGTGGTTCGGGGGACAACGATGGTGAATCCCTGTTCCTGCCATTTGACGAATAGGCTGTCCTGGCCCGTTATGGGCACCTGGGCATTGGCTGGACGCAGGCCATGTTTAATGGCCATCTCTTGCACCTCCGGTTCCAGCAAATAGTTCTCAAAGACCAGGGCAGCGTTCTTTTCCAGGGCCGTCGTCTCGTCGCCCATCCAGATGGTGTAAGGGAAATCGAACCAGGTGATGTACTGAGGATAGCGAACGACCATGGGCTCTACCCAGCGCGTCTGGATACCCTGCATATTGACCAGCAGTTCGCTCTCCAAGAGCTGGCCGCCATCGCCCATAGAGTATCCAAAGAGGGCGAGATTCTCCACCGAGTAAGAGCCCAGACTGGAAAAGTCCGTCACTGCGCCCATGAGTTCCTCCAGCCACTGCTGGAACGCGGGATCGGTGACCTGCTCCACGTCGATGCGCGTGTCCTGGTGATATTCCCCTGCGGCGGCGACCATGGCCATCAGTCCACCCACGTTCTTGTCTGGATTGGGCACCACCAGCTTGAAATAACCCCATTCGGGATCGCCGCCCAGTTCGGGCCAGCCGCCCTTGGCGGTGGCGGCATCGTGGAATTCCTGCCAACTGATGTCATCGCCATAGCTTTTACGGAGGACCTGGTCTCGGCTCTCCCAGATACCCCAGCAAAAGAGGGAGATGGCGATGGGACGTGTGCGATACTCTCCGCCGGTCAAAAAGATGTCTCGTCCCCGTTTTTCCTTGAAGGTGGCATTCACCAGTTCCACCAGATAGCGGCTGTCTGGAATCCACACGGTGGGTATGGGCTCCATCTCCTCCCGCTCCCAGCGCCCCATGGCCACGAGGCCGTCCATGGGCACCACGGAAACGTCGATGGGCCGCCCTTCCAGGGTGTGGCTCTCCTCGTTAAACCGCTGCGCCGTTTCCCGCACAAAGGACTCTACGGGCAGGGCACACACGATGCGCACCGAGAGAGGTTCCGCCCTGCGCAGAGACAGGTCGTCCCTTTCGCGTAGCAGGTAGGAGGCCCCTATGATCGCCAGGACGATGACGAGAAGGGTGATGAACACGACACGTGTTTTGGTCATGAGCGTTCCTCATTCACGATAGTTCGGTCCCAAAGCATTCATCCCCGCGCTTGATACCTCCATTCTCTATAAAACTGTACCCCATGTGCTGAGTTACGAACTCTTGCGTATAGCCCGAACGACAAGTTGCAGGGACGTTCTCCCCCGATAGGTATTCAGGGAGGGAGTATACACGATGTCCACCCTGTCGCCTCGATTGAGCGTCTTGGCCAGATGGCCCTGGCGAAAGGCGATGGCGGATAGGGAATGGGACCCGTCCCCCACGCTCAGGCGCAGGTGCCTGTCCCCGCTGCCAACCGGTCGTAGGGAAAGTAGATCCAGTTCGGTCGAGGCCAGAGAGGGCGGGGGATTGCCCTCTCCAAAGGGGGCCATTCTGCTCAAAAGGTGAGGCGTGTTCTCGGCGAGGGCCGTGATGGGCACGATGGCGTCCACACGGATGCGGCGCTGAAGCATTTCTTTTTCTATATGCTGCGCGCAGTAGCGTCCTAGGCGTTCTCGGAGCGCGGGGAGATTCTCCGTGGCCAGGGAGAATCCCGCCGCTGCGGCGTGCCCACCATGGCGGGAGAGGAGGTCGGCGCAATGATCCAGGGCACGTGTGATGTGAAAACCCTCAATGCTGCGTGCGGACCCCCTCGCAGTCTCTTTGCCGGTACGCATTACCAGGGTTGGTCGGTAGAATGTCTCTGTGAGTCGGCTGGCGATCAGGCCCACGATTCCCTCGTGAAAGGAAGGATCGTCGACGATGAGCGCCGGCCCCTCCTCGTGACCATTTACCAGTTCCCGCGCATGAAGACATTGCCGCTCCAGCAGTTTTTTTCGCTCCTGGTTGATGCGATGAAGTCGGTCGGCCAGTTCCTCGGCCTCTTTTTCCGACTCGGTCATGAGCAGCCGATAGGCCAGTTGTGCGTGCTCGAGGCGCCCCGCGGCGTTGATCCTCGGCCCGAGGCGAAAGCCTATGGCCTCCCCGTCCACCTGCTCGGGCTGCACGTCCGCTTTTTCCATCAGTTTTAATAGGCCCGCACGGGGCGACTCGCGCATACACCTCAGGCCCCAGTAAGCCAGGGAGCGGTTCTCTCCCCTGAGGGGAACGATGTCAGCAATGGTGCCCAGGGCCACGAGGTCGAGGAACTGCTCGGGATCGATGCCAGCCTGCCCACGTACCTGTTGCGCCTCCGCAAGGGCTTGGACCAACTGATAGGCGACCCCCACCCCCGCCAGGGCTTTGAAATCGTAGTCGCAGTCCGGGCGTTTGGGATCCAGTACGGCGACAGCCGGTGGGATCTCTTGGGGTACCGAATGGTGGTCGGTGATGATCATGTCCAGACCCAGCCCAGCGGCGTGGGCTACCTCTTCTGCCGAGCGGATGCCGCAATCGACGGTGACCACCAGGTTGGTTCCTTCTCGGTGTAGCTTTTCAAGGGCGGCGTTGTTCAGCCCGTAGGCTTCGGAGAAGCGATCGGGGATATACGCCTCGATCTCCCCTCCCAGACCTCTAAGGGCGGAGACCAGGAGAGCAGTGGCGCTTACGCCATCCACGTCGTAATCCCCATAGATGACGATCCTCTCGTCTTTTTCCAGGGCCTGCTGCAGGCGTGCCACGGCCTCGTTCATGTCCGTCATTTGAAAGGGGTTGGCGAGCGTTTTGGGCACTTTTAGGAATGCGTCTACCTTGGACTTCGTGTCTATACCTCGGGCGTAGAGCACCTGGGCGAGCAGGGGATCCAGGTGGGCAAAGCGGCGGATGAATTCGGGAGGGCATCTGCGCTTGAGCGTCCATAGCTGCGGTACTGGCATTTGCTTTTCCTTTTGCTCCTCGTGTATGGGCGTCTCGAAAAAAGAACATCTTTGGTGCCGGCACCATTATACGTCAAGGCCCGTTCTGGTCAAGCCTCGTGGCGCCGGATGTCCATCTTGCGGCTGTGGGCTGGCCGTGCTACAATGCGAACAATGTCTTATCATAAAAGGGGGACAATGGTGGCAAGGGTCGTCTTTTTGGGTACGCCGCGTTTTGGTGTTCCGGTATTGGAGGCTCTGGTGGAATACCACGAGGTGGTCGGCGTGGTCACACAGCCTGACCGGGTGTCGGGACGGGGCCGCCGTCGGCATGCCCCTCCCGTAAAGCGTGTGGCTCAGGAGTACGATCTGCGAGTTCTCCAGCCCACCGACCTGCGCCGCGATAGGGAGGCTGTGCAGGCGCTGCGCGAGATGCGCGCCGACGTGTTCGTCATCGCTGCATATGGTCAGATATTGCGTCCAGAGGTGCTGGAAATTCCTCCCCACGGTTGCATCGGCGTCCACGCCTCGCTGCTGCCCAAGTATCGGGGGGCGGCTCCCGTGGCCGCGGCCATTCTGAACGGCGAGGAGGAGACGGGGGTGACCCTCATGCTCACCGATGAGGGCATGGATACAGGGCGCATAATCGCCCAGCGAAGCGTTCCCATTGCCCCCGACGATACACGGCAGGCCCTCACCAACAAGCTTTCGCATCTGGGGGCACAACTGCTTATCGAGACGTTGCCCGCCTGGCTGGCTGGGGAGATCGAGCCCCGCCCCCAGTATGATGACGAGGCCCCCACGGCTCCCCTCATCTCCAAATCGGATGGGGCCATCGATTGGGAGGAGAGCGCCGCACAGATCGATCGCCAGATTCGCGCCTTTACTCCCTGGCCGGGCTCCTTTTGTACCTGCGAAGGCAGGAATTTCAAGATACTCCGCGCCCATCCTCTTCCCGACTGGCGTGGGGAGGAGAAACCGGGCACCGTGGTGGAGGTGGAGGAGGGGGTGGGCGTCGTCACCGGCGAGGGGCTGCTTATCCTTGAGGAGGTGCAATTGGCTGGCAGGCGAGCCATGGAGGTGGAACAATTCTGTCGGGGGAAGCGCGACTTTGTAGAGAGCGTGCTAGAGTCCTCCGATGAATAGGACGCGTTTCCGCGGGAGGGGAGCGTGACACGTCGAGTATGGCTATTGGAACTGGGGACGGTGCCCTATGAGCCGGTGCACGAGATGCAGCACAAGTTGGTGCGCTGGCGCCAACAGGAGTTGATAGAAGATGTATTGCTCCTGCTGGAGCACGAGCCCGTGATCACCCTGGGCCGACGGGCCGACGAGAGTAACATTCTGGTCTCGTGGGATATTTTAGAGCGCGAGGCGATCGAGGTGCAGCGTATCGAGCGGGGTGGGGACGTGACCTATCATGGGCCGGGACAACTCGTCGGCTATCCCATCATCGATATGCATCGTTATGGTTTGGGCGCCAGCGATTATATGCACCGCCTGGAGGCGGTGATTCGGGACGCCCTGGCCGATTTTGGTCTGGAGACACGATTGCGGGAAAAGACCATCGGCGTCTGGGTCGGGGAGGACAAGATCGCCGCATTGGGCGTGCGCATCAAGCGGGGCGTCACCTTTCACGGTTTTGCCCTGAACGTGGCGCCCAACATGGACCATTGGTGTCTCATTATCCCCTGTGGCATCAGCGATGGAGGGGTGACCAGCCTGGCACAGGAACTGGGTAAAGTACCGTCGATGGCGGAGGTGCGCCAGAGGGTGGCCGACCGCTTTGCCCAGCGTTTTGGGGTGGATCTGGTACCCACGACGTTGCAAGATCTCGAGGGGAGCGTGTCAGAAGCGGAGTCAGTTAGAGAGTACCCCTGAGGGAGGGCGGCAGGGGCATCTTCTGGGAGGCCATAAAGTCGGCGACGTGTCGATGATCGGAGGTGCCCTCCATGGGCCCCAGTCGCGTTGTGGCCAGGGCGCCCACGGCGTTGGCATAGCACGCGGCGGTTTTCAGGGGCCAGTCTCTGGAAAGCCCCACGATAAAGGCCGCATCGTAACAGTCACCGGCGCCGGTGGGATCTGTTTCCTCCACCTGGTAGGGTGGGATGTCGATGGTCTCATCTCGAGTATACAATCTTGCCCCTCGCGCTCCACGCTTGAGGGCCACGATCTCCACACCCGTGGCCAGCAGTTTCTCAGCCCCTTTGGCGGCGCTCGTTTCTCCTGTCAAGGAGGTCAGTTCCTCTCCGCTGGGCAGGACGATATCGGCGACCTCCAGCACGGGAGCGCATACGGCACGGATTTCCTCTTCCGGCAAAAGCTCTGGGCGCAGATTGGGGTCCAGGCTCACCGTGCCCTCGTTTGCATGGATCCGTCGAGCCAGAGCGTAGCACGTCTCTCGCAGTTCCTCGCCGATGCTGAGGGAGGAGCCCATGATGTGCAGATAGCGTGTCCCCTCCAGGTAGCCTTTGGGCAGTTGATCTGACGTCACGTGGGCGGCGGCGGATCGCGGCAGGTGAAAGATAAAGGAGCGCCTTCCATCGGAGGCATAGGCCACAAAGGCGATTCCCGTCAATCGTTGCTCGGCCCGGCGCATGGCGGATAAGTCCACGCCATCGCGTCGTAGGCGGCCGAGCACGCAGTCACCAAAGGCGTCGTGACCGACGGTGCCCACGAATCCCACCGAGGCACCAAGGCGTGCTGCGGCGTCGGCAAAGATAGCGGGGGCACCGCTGGGATAGGGACCAGAGAAGGGGCCGGGGCGATTTAGGGGAGCGTCTCGCTTTGTGCGCATGATCTCGACAAGGGCTTCGCCGACGGTTACAATAAGGGCCATGGGCTCCTCACATAGAGGTTAGCGACAGATGAAAAGCACGATGAAATTCTAGTGTGTCAAGGGAGGGACGTCAAGGCGCCAGCACCTTTGTGGTTGTTGTCTGTGCTGTGGTAAACTGGAGTGGGAAGTTGACAGTGGAAAAGGGAGGGGGATCGTGCGGATCTTGCTGATCTCTGATATTCATTCCAATCTTGAAGCCTTGGATGCCGTTCTGGATGACGTCAGAGATTTTGACGTCATCTGGTGCCTGGGGGATGTGGTGGGCTATGGGCCAAATCCCAACGAGTGTATCTCGCGCCTCAATGAGTTCGACCACCTGGGGATCGCGGGCAATCACGACTGGGGCTCTCTGGGCAAGATCGACCTTTCCACCTTTAATGCCGATGCGCGCCGGGCAAACCTCTGGACCCGGGAGCAATTGACCGCCGGTTCCCTGGAATATCTGGAGGAGCTGCCCGAGACCCTGTCGCGCGGTGACTTCTTTTTTGCGCATGGCAGTCCACGGCGTCCCATATGGGAGTATGTATTCGATGATGGGGTGGCAAAGGCGAACTTTTCCCACTTTGACGTTCCCGTCTGTTTTGTGGGCCATACCCACGTGCCCGTCAGGTTCCGTGATGTGTCCGACCGCTTTCACTGCGAGCGACTGCCTATCAAAGAGGGGGAATGCTTTTTCCTCGAGGATGGGCGCTATATCGTGAACCCGGGCAGCGTGGGTCAGCCTCGAGATCGGGATCCACGGGCAGCTTATATGCTGTTGGAGAAGGAGAGCAAGCGCTGTGAACCTCGACGCGTGGCCTATGACGTGGCGGCGACGCAAGAGAAGATGCGCGAGGCGGGTCTTCCCCCTCGCAATATCGAGCGCCTGCGTGTTGGATGGTGATTGGGGGAACAAAAGTCGTACGTTTCGCGTCTTAAGGATAGAAAGAGGCGAAAGTGAATTTTCAGGAGGAGGAAGATGAAAGGTAAAAGATGGACGATGGGCATTGCTCTGTTGCTGGTGGCGGTGTTGATCACATCCTGTGCTGCCGGGAGGGTTAAGGAGAGTATTCCCCTCGCTTCCCAAGACATGGGTGAGGAGGTCGTTGTAGAGAGGGAGGTGGCCAAGGCCCCCATGGAGGCGCCAGCGGCCGAGGAAGGCGACAGGGGGACATCCTGGGAGGCCGCCGAGGCGGAGGAGCGCATGATCATTCGCACGGTGGACATGGACATCGTTGTGGAGGACACGGACGAGACGCTGCGAGCGCTGCGCAATCTCGCCGAAAGCTATGATGGGTACATTGCCAGCTCTCGTCGTTGGCTTTCTAATGAACAGGCCCATGGCAGGATGACAGTGCGCGTGCCCGCCGAATCCCTCGATGAGCTGATAGATCAGCTGCACGATATGGCCTTTAAGGTGGAGGACGAGAATATCTCGGGGGAGGATGTCACCCAGGAATACGTGGATCTCCAGGCCAGATTGCGAAACTTGGAGGCTACGGAGAAAGAACTCTTGATCTTGCTGACCGAGGTACGCGAAAGTCGAAGCAAGGCCGAGGATATATTGGCGATTCACCGCGAGTTGACCGAGATTCGGGGACAGATCGAGTCGCTCAAGGGACGCAAGCAGTATCTGGAGCGTATGAGCGCCCTGGCGACCATAAACGTGACCATCCGGCCCAAGGAAGCACCCAAGCCCGTGGTGGAGAGGACGGAGTGGAGTCCCTTGGTTACCCTCAACAGGGCGTTAAGGGCCTTTGTGAATATCTTTCAGGCCCTCGTGGATCTGGGGATCTATGTTCTAATCTTCTCGCCCTTTGTCGTGGTCCCCGTCTTGTTGCTGTGGCTCTTGGTGCGCTGGATACGGCACCGTGGGAAAAGGGAAGAAGCATAGAATATTCTGAAAGCGACATCGCGATACTTTTGTCGCACATTACGTGGATAGGAGGCGCTGCAAGCGCCTTTTTATCCACGTTTTGATGTGGGCGGTGCCAGACTTTGGCAGGGACGATAAGGGGCAATTTGCCCATTGGACGAAAAGGGGCAGTTATGATAACATGTTTTGGATTTGGGACAAGGGCGTATGAGGAGAATGGTCGTGCTTGAAAGCCTTAGTCTGGACTGTGAGAGGGAGTGCGAGCGGATCGCGCATTTTCTTCGCGATTATGCAGAGGGGGCCGGTCGGCCGCGCTTTGTCTTGGGATTATCGGGAGGTGTGGATTCTTCCCTGGCGACGGTCCTGGCGGCCCGCGCCGTGGGGCCTGAGAATGTGAAGGCCATGATGTTGCCCCACGAGGTGAGCAGTTCTGAAAGCGAACGGGACGCCCGCCTGGTCATCGATAAGTTGGGCATCGCCTCTGAACATTTTGAGATCACAGAGATGATGGAACCGCTATTTCGTTGTTATCCTGACATGGACAAAACGCGGCGCGGTAACGCCATGGCTCGCTGCCGCATGCTCGTTCTTTATGATCAGTCCGAGGAATTTGAAGGGCTCGTGTTGGGGACCAGTAATCGGACGGAATGGTTGTTGGGTTACTTTACCATCTATGGTGATGGCGCGGCGGCCATAGAGCCCCTGGAGCACCTGTACAAATGCCAGGTGCGCAGCCTGGCCGAATACGTGGGTGTTCCGGAACACATTGTCGAAAAGGCTCCCAGTGCTGATCTGTGGGCGGGGCAGACGGACGAGAAAGAGCTCGGATTCACCTACGATGTGGCCGATCAGATCCTGTTTCTGTTAACCGAGGGCGATCTAGGAGTGAAAGAGGTGGTCACCCGTGGTTTTGATGACGAGGTTGTGCGGGCTGTGAAACGACACATGGAAGCGACGGCTTTCAAGCGCCGTCTGCCACCTATGCTCAGCACAGTTGATCAGGAAAGACGAGATATTATGGGGGAAAGATGAGCGCAGAAAAACAAGGCATGCTCGTTCTGGAGGATGGGAGCGTGTTCGTTGGCCACTCTATGGGAGCAGAGGGGGAGTGGGTCGGTGAGGTGGTATTCAATACAGCCATGACAGGGTACCAGGAGATCATGACGGACCCGTCGTATTGGGGCCAGATGATCGTTTTCACGCACCCCCATATAGGGAACGTGGGGGTGAATTCCGAGGATGTGGAATCCAGGCAGGCATATGCCCGTGCTGTAATAGCCCGCAAGATCTGCACACAGCCCAGCAACTGGCGCGCCGAGCAGTCCCTGCCGGAATATCTTTCCCAGGCTGGGGTGCCCGCCCTGTCTGGGGTGGATGCGCGGCGCCTGACGCTCATACTACGCGAGGAGGGGGTCATGCGCGGGGCCCTTTCCACGGTGAATCTGGATGGCGAGCGTCTCTTAGAGATGGCCCGGAATGCCCCGGACATGAGCGTGCTTGCCCCCGTCGAAAAAGTTTCGCCATCGGAAGAGACGGGATGGACGAAAAGGCTTCCCAGCGAGTGGATAAAGCACGTGGACTATGATGAGGACTCTTGCAAAGGAGCGCCCCATGTCGTGGTCGTCGACTGTGGCATCAAGTACAATATATTGCGCCATCTGGCGACCCTGGGGGCGCGGGTCACGGTGGTGCCGGCCAATTCGCGGGCGCAGATGATTCTGGCTCAGGAGCCCGACGGCGTGCTCCTTTCCAACGGCCCGGGGGACCCCGAACAGGTTCCCGAGGAGACGATGATCGCTATCAAGGAGTTGATGGGGCGGGTTCCCATGTTCGGCATCTGTCTGGGGCAGCAGCTCATCGCCCTGGCGGCGGGGGCGCAGACGTTCAAAATGCCCTTTGGGCACCACGGTGCAAACCATCCCGTGCAGGACCTGACGACGGGTGAGGTGGCTATCACCTCGCAGAATCACAACTATGCTGTCGATCCCGATTCGCTGGAGGGATTGCCCTTTGAGGTGACCCACATCAACCTGTACGATGGCACCGTCCAGGGGATACGGCATCAGGAATGGCCCGTGTACGGGGTCCAGTATCATCCAGAAGCCTCTCCTGGACCTCATGACGCTCTTTACTTGCTGGAGGATTTTGTCGCCTCTCTTTGTGAAAAGGAGCCCGCCGCTCCATAGAACTGTGCAACAAGACCTTTGATCGATCCGCCATGTGGCATCGAAGCGACATGGAGCTTGTAAAAAGCTTATTTCTGGAGGGATAATACAGGCTTTATGCCCAAACGTACTGACATACACAAGATTCTAGTTATTGGATCCGGACCGATCATTATCGGTCAGGCATGTGAGTTCGACTATTCGGGGACCCAGGCGTGCAAGGCCCTGCAAGAGGAGGGCTACATCACGCTTTTGGTGAACTCGAACCCCGCGACGATCATGACGGATCCGGAGACGGCGGATATCGTATATATAGAGCCGCTAACGGTGCCCGTCCTGGAGCGGATCATCGAGAAGGAGCGTCCCGACGCGATACTCCCCACCATGGGGGGGCAGACGGGGCTGAACTTGGCCATGGACCTTTACCATGAAGGCATCCTCGATCGCTATGGAGTGGAGCTCATTGGGGCTCGATCCGAGTCGATTCAGGTCGCCGAGGATCGCGAGGATTTCAAGGAGGCCATGACAGAGATTGGACTGGAGTGTCCCGAGAGTTATGCCGTGACCTCACTGGAAGCGGCCCGCGATATTGTGGACGAGATCGGCCTGCCAGCAATCATCCGTCCCTCCTTTACCCTGGGAGGTACGGGAAGCGGTACGGCCTATAATAGACAGGATTTTGACGAGATGGTCGAGCGGGGGCTCAAGCAGAGCCCTGTGAACGAGGTGCTCGTCGAGGAATCCGTCATCGGCTGGAAAGAGTTCGAGTTGGAGGTGATGCGGGATGCCGATGATGAGTTCGTTGTGATCTGTTCCATCGAGAACTTTGATCCCATGGGTGTGCACACTGGCGATAGCATCACCGTAGCCCCTATACAGACCCTGACGGACAAAGAGTACCAGGTTCTGCGTGATATGGCCCGTCGAGTGATGGAGCGCGTAGGTGTGGAGACGGGTGGGTCGAACGTACAGTTTGCCATCCATCCCGAGACGGGGCGCACGTTAGTCATCGAGATGAACCCCCGCGTCTCGCGCAGTTCCGCCCTGGCCAGCAAGGCCACTGGTTTTCCCATCGCCAAGATCGCTGCCAAGTTGGCCGTGGGCTATCGCCTGCACGAGCTGCCGAACGATATCACCAAAGAGACCCCCGCCTCCTTTGAGCCCACACTGGACTATGTTGTGGCCAAGATCCCCCGGTGGAATATGGAAAAGTTCCCCCAGGCGGACGCCAGTCTGGGCACGCAGATGAAGTCCGTGGGGGAGGTCATGGCCATCGGGCGTTCCTTTGTCGAGGCGATCCAAAAGGGAGCCTCGGCGCGGGAGGATGGTCGCGATAGCCTGTTTGATCCAGAAGCCGCAGAAGCCACGCCGGAAGAGATACGCCATCGACTCATCGAAGCCAATCCCGAACGCGTCTTCTACATCATTCCTGCCCTTGATGCGGGCATGTCCGTCACAGAGATATCGGAAATGACGCATATCGATCCCTGGTTCCTGCGCGAGATCGATGAACTGCGTTCCCTGCGGGATGCCCTGGTGGGCTTTTCCCTAGAGGAGACCTCGCGGGATCTGATGCGCGAGGCCAAGCGGGTGGGTATGACCGACTCGCTGATCGCCCGGCTGGTGAGGCCAGTCGTGAGCGAATTGGACGTGCGGGCTCATCGTAAGAGCCTGGGCGTGTGTCCCGTCTATTCGCGCGTCGATACATGCGCGGCCGAGTTCCCCGCTTTCACGCCCTATCTTTACAGCAACTATGAGACCATCTGTGAATCGGACCCCACGGATCGACGCAAGATCGTGGTGCTGGGCAGCGGACCCAATCGCATCGGACAGGGCATCGAGTTCGACTATTGTTGTACCAAAGCCTCCTTCGCCTTTGAGGAGATGGGCTTTGAGACGATCATGGTCAACTGTAACCCAGAGACCGTCTCCACGGACTATGACACGAGCGACAGGCTCTATTTCGAGCCCCTTACCTTGGAGCACATCCTCAATGTCTGCGATCTGGAGCAGCCCGAGGGCGTCATCGTGCAGTTCGGAGGGCAGACGCCTCTCAAGTTGGTCAACCGGCTTGCCGACGCTGGGGTGCCCATCCTGGGCACGGACCCGGACGCCATCGATCTGGCCGAGGACCGGGAGCGCTTTGGGGCCTTTATGCAGGAAATTGGCCTGCCCATGCCAGAGCATGGTATAGCGCGCTCTGTGGAGGAAGCCTTTGAGGTCGCGGAGCACATCGGCTACCCCGTGATCGTACGACCCTCCTACGTACTGGGTGGGAGGGCCATGGCCATCGTCCATGATGAGGGAGACTTGGATCGCTATATCCGCTCCGCCGTCAAGGTGGCCGAGGACACACCCATTCTCATCGATCGCTTCCTGGAAGATGCCTTTGAGATGGACGTGGATTGTGTGAGTGACGGTGAAGACGTGCGCATCGCCGCCATCATGGAGCAGATCGAGCGCACGGGGGTGCACTCGGGCGACAGCGCCTGCGTAATCCCCACGGTGATGGTGGGGGAGGAATCCCTGAAAAAGATTCGTGATTATACCCGGCGTCTGGCGCGGGCCCTACGTACGGTAGGATGCCTTAATATCCAGTACGCCATGAAGGATGGAGAGGTGTATGTCATTGAGGCCAACCCACGCGCATCGCGCACGGTGCCCTATGTGAGCAAGTCCACAGGGGTGTCCTGGGCGCGGGTGGCATGCCAGGTAGTTAATGGTCTCACCTTGGATGAACTACAGGTGCCCGACGAGCCCCGGCTGGAGAGTTACTGCTGCAAAGAGGTGGTTTTGCCCTTTATTAAATTCCCGGGAGAGCCGGCCATACTCGGCCCCGAGATGCGCAGCACCGGCGAGGTGATGGGTATGGACGATGACTTTGGCATGGCCTATGCCAAGGCGCAGATGGCTGCAGGCAATGATCTGCCCACCGAGGGGACGATCTTTTTGAGCGTGAACGATCGTGACAAGGAGAATCTGGTTCCCATCGCCAAGGATCTGGCCGATATGGGGTTCTCCCTGGTGGGCACGCGAGGGACGGCGGCCTATCTCCGGGAGCGGGGGCTGGATGTGAAGACCGTTCTCAAGGTGAGTGAGGGACGGCCAAACGGTGTGGATATGATCATCAACGACGAATTGGATCTGATCATCAACACGCCTCTGGGTAGTCGGGCTTTTAGCGACGAGCACGTCCTACGGCAGGTGGCTGTAGCGCGCGGCGTGTCCGTGATCACCACCCTGTCTGGGGCCCAGGCGGCCGCCCAGGGTATCAGGGCCCTGCGGGAGCGAGAGCTTGAGGTAAAGAGCCTGCAGGAGCACTGGCGGCTTAACGTCCAGGCGTAATGAAGGAATATGTCCTTTTGCTCCCTGTAAAGGGGAGCAAAGGGGTTTTTGACATAGCTGATAAAGATATATATACTTTCGGCATTATATGGAGGGGTTATAGCGCGGGCTTTTTGGTGCTCGTGAAAAACTGAAAAAAGAGGACTTTGTAGTCTCTGTCGGGACGAGTGACGTCTCTCCGGGGCGTGGAAGCCGCCGAAGTTATTTGGGCGGCTTTTTGTGTTTTATAGGTTAAAGCGGGGGCAAATATGGCTCTCTCATTGCATGAACCAGATTTTATCATCGAGCGAGACGAGGAACGTTGTATAGCGTGTCGGGTGTGCGTGCGACAGTGTGCCAACGACGTACACTTTTACGATGCCGAGGATGATTGTGTCCTTAGCCACAATGACCAGTGCGTGGGTTGTCATCGTTGCGTGACCCTTTGCCCCACGGATGCACTGGTGGTGCGCAGGAATCCCCTGGAATTCCGGCCCCATGCCAACTGGACAGGGGAGAATCTGTACAATATTTACAAGCAGGCCGAGACGGGGGGGATGCTGCTGACGGGCATGGGGTGTGATCAGCCCTATCGCATCTACTGGGACCACATGCTGCTGAACGCGTCGCAGGTGACCAACCCCTCCATCGATCCACTGCGGGAGCCAATGGAGTTGAAGACGTACCTGGGAGCCAAACCGGAACAGGTTACCTTTGAGGAGGACGAGGATGGGGAACCCTCGCTCAAGACAAAGGTGGGGCCGCAGCTGGAACTGAGGACGCCCATCATGTTCTCCGCCATGTCCTATGGCTCCATCAGCTTCAACGCCTGTCTCTCGCTGGCCCGTGCGGCGAGCGCTGCGGGCACCCTTTACAACACAGGGGAGGGCGGACTACATCCGGATCTCTACGAGTACGGTCCCAACACCATCGCGCAGGTTGCTTCGGGGCGGTTCGGTGTCCACCTGGATTATCTCAACACGGCGGCGGCCCTCGAGATTAAGATAGGGCAGGGGGCCAAGCCCGGAATCGGCGGGCACCTGCCCGGGGAAAAGGTCACCCGGGACGTCTCGCGCACAAGAATGATTCCCGAGGGGACGGACGCCCTGTCTCCCGCGCCCCATCACGACATCTATTCCATCGAGGATCTGCGGCAGTTGATCTATGCCCTCAAGGAGGCCACGGGCTATGAGAAGCCCGTCTCCGTCAAGGTGGCGGCGGTGCACAACGTGGCGCCCATCGCCAGCGGCATCGTGCGCGCGGGGGCGGATATCGTGGCCATCGATGGGCTGCGGGGCGGGACGGGTGCGGCACCGACCATCATTCGCAACAACGTGGGTATCCCCATAGAGTTGGCCCTGGCGGCTGTGGATCGTCGCCTGCGCGAGGAGGGTATTCGTCACCGCGCTTCCCTGGTAGTGGGGGGGAGCATTCGTAACAGCGCCGATATCGTCAAGGCCATCGCCCTGGGGGCCGATGCCGTCTATATCGCCACGGGAGCGCTGGTGGCTATGGGATGTCACCTGTGTCAGAATTGCTATACGGGCAAGTGTAACTGGGGCATTGCCACTCAGGATCCCTACCTGACCAAGCGTCTCAACCCCAACATTGGTGAGCGACGCCTTGTGAATCTCCTGCGTGCCTGGTCTCTGGAGATCAGGGAGATGATGGGAGGTATGGGGGTGAACTCGGTGGACAGCCTGCGGGGCAATCGCGATCACCTCCGTGGGGTGGGATTGAACCAAACCGAACTGGATGCCCTGGGCATTCGTCTGGCAGGAAGCTAGGGAGGGAAATCGTGAAGCGAATTGTGGTGCATGAAGAATACTGCATCGGCTGTCGGTTGTGCGAGGTGCATTGTCTCGTCCAGCACTCCAAGTCTCGGGATATCATCAAAGCCTTCAATCTGGAGCGCCCTCAGGTTATGCCTCGGGTGATGGTGGAGGAGAGCGGTCCCATCTCTTTCGCGCTGCAATGCAGGCACTGCCTGGAGCCAACCTGTGTGGAGGCCTGTCCCTCAGGAGCGATGCGCCGTGACGAGGAGACAGGCACGGTCATACTGGATCAGGATCGCTGTGTGGGCTGCTGGATGTGCATTATGGTGTGCCCCGTGGGCGCCATACAGCAGAACCTTACGGGGACAAGTGTGGCTTCCAAGTGTGACCTGTGTTACGGAGCAGAGATGCCCGTCTGCGTTGCCAACTGTCCCAACGAAGCGCTGACGTACGAAGAGGTCGAGTCGGGAGGGGAATTGTGAGGATACTGATTATCGGGAATTCGGCGGCGGCTGTGGGCGTCGTGGAGTCCATGCGAAAGCACGATCAGCAAGCCGAGATCGTCGTCGTCTCAGAGGAACCGTATGAGATGATCTACTCGCGTCCCCTGCTTTCTCACTATCTCGGTGCGGAAATCGAGGAATCGCGGCTGGCTTATCGCGAGGAGGATTTCTACGAGCGCCACGATGTGACGCCGATCCTCGGGACGCGTATCGTCAAGATAGAACCTGACGAGCACCGCGTGCGTGGGGCGTCGGGAGAAATCTATACGTATGACAAACTCGTCATCTCTACCGGCGGCACACCCATCGTTCCACCTATCCCTGGTGTGGAGACGGGAGGCGTGTATACTTTTACCCGCCTGGACGACGCAGAGGGTATCGTCCAGGCCCTTGAGGAAGGTGCCGTGCAGCATTGCGTCGTCGTGGGCGGGGGCATGATCGGTATGAAGACCGCCGATGCCCTTATGAAACGCGGTGTATCGGTGACGATACTGGAATTGGCTCCCCGTATACTGGGCGCGGCCCTGGACGAGACGGGCTCACGGATGATGACGGGCTTGTTGGAGTCAGCGGGCGTGGATGTCCTGACGGAGAATACTGTGGAGGAGATTTACAGCAGCAAAGGGCGTATCGAGAGTGTGAAGCTGCGAGACGGACGGGTGCTCGAGTGTGAACTCCTGGTGTTCGGCATAGGGGTGCGTCCCAACGCCGGTCTGGCAGAGGAAGCGGGGATCGACGTGAACCGGGGTATCGTGGTGGATCAGTATATGCGTACCTCGGAGCCGGACATCTATGCCGCTGGCGACGTGGCCGAGGCCTATGATCTGGTGGTGGATATGAACCGCACCGTGGCCATCTGGCCCAATGCGTACCGGCAAGGAGCCGTGGCGGGGGCGCATATCGCGGGGGTGTCCCGTCCCGATGAAGGAGGCGTGGCCATGAATACGGTAGAAGTGTGCGGTGTTCCTGCCATGTCCATCGGCAATGGCAACGCCTCCGAGGAGGAATGTGAGGTGCTGGTGGAGCGCGATGAGGAGAATCACCACTACAAACGCCTTGTATTGGACGATAATCGTCTGGTGGGTGCCATCCTTATAAACGACGTGGGACGCGCGGGTATATACACGGGCCTCATTCGGAGCAAGGTGGATGTGAGCGACTGCCGCAGCGGCCTTTTGCGCGATCATTTTGGCCTGCTGTCGCTGCCTGACCAGTATCGGAAGCATATCGTGACCGGCTTAGGGATTGAGGTCTGAGAGGGGAGAGGACGATGGCCTGGACAGGTGCAAGAATGGGCACATTTCAGGAGAACGCCTACAATGATCAGAAGGTCTTTGACGCCTGTGGTCTGTTTGGATTTATAGACACCAGTGGGCGCAGGCATGATGGCGAGCCTATCGTGGAAGCCATCACCAATATGAAGGAGCGCGGGAACGGTCTGGGGGCGGGGTACGCTGCCTACGGGCTGTATCCCGAGTTCAGCGAACACTATGCCTTCCATGTCATGTGCCAGGATGAACGGGCCCGGGAGGAGCTGGACACCTACCTGCGGCGGCACTTTGCCGTGGTGCACGACGAGCCGATCCCCCACCGGCATGTGGAGGGCATCCTGGACCCGCCGGTCGTGTGGCGCTACTTTTTGTTCCCCCAAAGCGCGCAGATGGTGGGGCGCTCTGAAGAGGATTATATCGTCCATCAGGTGATGACCATCAACTCGCAGCTGGACAACGCCTTTGTGGTCTCCAGTGGCAAGAATATGGGTATATTCAAGGGGGTGGGGCATCCGGACGAGATCGCGGAATTCTACAGGATCGCAGACTATGAGGCCTATATGTGGACGGGGCACACCAGGTTCCCCACGAACACGCCGGGCTGGTGGGGAGGTGCGCATCCCTTTGGGCTGTTGGATTGGTCGGTGGTGCACAACGGCGAGATATCCTCCTATGGTATCAACAGGCGCTATATGGAGATGCACGGCTATCTGTGCACCATGCGCACGGACACCGAGGTGGTGGCCTATGCCTCGGATCTGATCATGCGCCGCCACGGATTGCCGCCCGAGATCGCCGCCGCCGTCTTTGCCAGTCCGCTGTGGGACGAGATGGAGGAGATGTCGGAGGACGAGCGGCGGATGTACCGCACCATCCGTCAAACCTATGGCTCCATCCTGCTCAATGGTCCCTTTACCGTGATCATCGCCCGTGCGGGCGAGATGCTGGGGCTGGGCGACCGCGTCCGCCTGCGCCCCCTGGCCGCTGCCATCAATGAGGATATCCTCTACGTTTCCTCGGAGTTGTCGACCATCTCCCTGGTGGATCCCGGGATAAAGGATTCATGGACTCCCCTTGGCGGGGAGCCCATCGTGGGGCGTCTGGGAGAGAAACCGGAAGTTCCTCGCGCCCATCGCGCTGCCGAGGAGGTAGCAGAGAGGGAGGCGCTTCATGTCTGATCAAGGAGGAATGAACGTCACCCGGACTGCACAGGACGAGACGGTGAGCGTCGACGCTCTGGGTGTATATTACAGGGAACTGAACGAGCAACTGAAGCATTGGGTCGATAAGGGTGCCCACGAGATAACGGTCTCTGGTCTTGCCGGACAGCGCTATCTGGGCACGAACCTTCGAACACACGTGCGCATCTTCATGTACGGCGTGCCGGGGAACGACCTAGGGGCCTTTATGGATGGCCCGCAGATCGAGGTATTTGGCAGCGTCCAGGATGGCGTAGGCAATACCATGAACGATGGTACCATCATCGTCCACGGTTCTGCAGGGGATATCGTGGGCCACTCCATGCGAGGCGGGGAGATATACATCCGGGATAATGTGGGCTACCGGGTTGGCATCCATATGAAACAATATGAGGATGTGCGCCCCGTCATCGTCATCGGGGGCACGGCACAGCATTTCCTGGGCGAGTATATGGCCGGCGGCGTGCTGATCGTTCTGGGCAGGCAGTTGGGCGCCGACGGACGCCATCCCTCCCGCTATATCGGCACTGGCATGCACGGTGGCGTCATCTATATGCGGGGCGCAGTGGAAAAGGCCTTTCTGGGCAAAGAAGTAGGCGTTGTGCCCATGGAGGTGGAGGATAAGGGGTTGGTAGAAGACTATGTGGGTGCCTATGCAGAGCATTTCGATATGGACCCCTCTAGGCTGCTGGCTCGCCCTTTTAGCAAGTTGGTACCCCTGACCAAGCGCCCCTACGGGCGGCTTTACGCGTACTGAGCGGACCGCGCTTTGCCCTCCTACACAAGAGGGTGGAGGGAAGAGAGTAGGTGTGGTCTCTTGTGACGGCCCCCCTGTGTCCGTTGATGTAGAGAAGCAAGCTCTGGCGTCTCTACCTTTTCGGACCTGGGGACACTGTGGTATGGCGCAGTCGCGGTATACGCGCCAGAGTTATTCCCACCCGGTCCCCACCGAGGATTGACCAAGATTAAGAAAAAAAGCGGGCAATGGGATTGCCCCGTCCACCGTCGGCTCGAAGCCGACGTCTATTCTCAAAAGTGCGTCAGAAACACACTCTCCCGCGTAGTTCGCCCTCACGGAACCCGTTTCCAATGGATTTTCTTTAGCAGACGTGGATTTCGACCCTCGGCTGGGGCAGACGCGAATTCCCCAATTGGATTCTTGACCTTGATGAATGCACGTCTGCACGTGTGAGGGGTGTGCAGATTGTGTGTCCCGCCGTGAATAGGCGAGGCTGGTTATGCGTCTGTGTGCTTTTCCTCTCCCGCTAGGCGAGCATTTTCATTTGGATATCTTGCACTAGACAACGCCTTCCCTTCTTGTTCACTTTTCCCAAAGACAAGGTACCCTGTCATCCCTTATACTGTGTGCGTAATGTTAAGATACCCTATGGAGGGAGAGATCATGACAGAGCGCACGGGAGATATTCTTCGCACGGCAAAGGAAGAGCGAGTCAAGTTTGTACATCTTCAGTTCACCGACGTTATGGGCGTGGTGAAGGGGATAACCATCCCCGATCACGAGCTGGAGACGGCCCTTACTAAGGGCGTCTGGTTCGACGGGTCCTCGATCCAGGGGTTCGCCCGCATTGCAGAGAGCGATATGTACCTCATGCCCGACCCGGATACGTTCAAGATCATTCCCTGGGAGGGTAAGGAGGGAATGTCCACGGCGCGCATGATCTGCGACCTCTACACGCCAGAAGGAGAGCCCTTTGCGGGGGACCCACGGGGCGTGCTGAAGCGGGCGGTGGCCAGAGCGGAGGAGATGGGCCTCACGTATAACTGTGGCCCCGAGCTCGAATTCTTCCTCTTTGAACAGGATGAGGACGGCAATCCGACCTTGACTCCCCACGACCAGGGCGGTTACTTTGACTACTCGAACGACAGGGCCGTTGGGGTGCGCAAGGACATGGTCGCTGCGCTGGAGGCCCTGGGTATCACCGCCGAGGCCAGTCACCATGAAGTGGCCACCGGTCAGCACGAGATAGACTTTCGCTACGCCGACGCCGTGGCGGCGGCCGACAATGCCGTCACCTTCAAGTACGTGCTCAAGGCTGTGGCCAGAATGAATGACGTGTACGCCACATTCATGCCCAAGCCCATCGCCAGAATCAACGGTTCGGGTATGCACACCCATCAGAGTCTGATGTACGAGGACTCGGGCGAGAATGCCTTTGCCGATCCCGAGGACGAGTTCGGGTTGTCCACCATGGCAAAACAGTTCGTCGCGGGGCAGTTGGCGCATGCTCGGGGTCTGTGTGCGGTGATCGCCCCCCTGGTCAACTCGTACAAGCGGCTGGTGCCGGGATATGAGGCCCCCGTCTACATCAGCTGGGCGCGCATCAACCGCTCTGCCCTGATTCGCGTCCCCCGGACGAGCGATATCGAGTCCACGCGCCTGGAGTTGCGCTGCCCCGATCCAAGCTGCAACCCCTATCTGGCCTTTGCGGCCATGCTCGCAGCCGGCCTTGACGGCATCGAGAGAGAACTCACGCCGCCAGAGGCCCTGGAGGAGAACCTGTATGCGATGGATGAGAAGCGGCGCATGGAGCGACACGTGGAGATGCTCCCCGGCTCCCTCAGGGAGGCGCTGGACTGCCTGGAAGAGGACAAGGTGATACAGGAGGCCCTTGGGGCGCACATCTACGAGCACTTTGTGGGGGCCAAGAGTCAGGAATGGGATCAGTATCGCGTAGAAGTGACCCCCTGGGAACTGGACCGCTACCTGGCGACGTATTAGACGGGGCGCACGCCACAACCTCTTTGACTTGATTGCAGGGAGAAAAACACCAATGACTGCGCAGACCATGACCGCAGAACAGATCGATGAAGCCAAGAATATCGAGTGGATCGATATAGGCGTAGAGGGATTGCTGGAGTTCATCCCGGGGCTGCCCAAAGGGGACGCCATACTGGTGCGAGGTGAGCCCGGCACGGGAAAGACCATTCTCTGCCTGCAGTTCCTACACAAGGGAGCAGAGAATGGCGAAAAGTGTGTCTACATCACCACAGAGGAGACCCCGGAGACGATATTGAGAACGGGGACCCAGCTCTGGAGCGATTTCCCCTCGCTCATAGACAGTGGTCAGATTCAGGTTGTGAACCTGTCTATCACGGCAACGTTCAGTAGCGAATACTCGCTCGTGGGAAAGGACGAGGTGATGGGCATCGTCTACGAGGGGCTTGACAAACAGCCCGATGCCTCCCGCATCGTCATCGACTCCCTGTCTTCCCTCGGCCGACGCCTGTCGGATGAGTCGGAGTTCAGAGAGGTCTTTATGCGGCTGCTGCTGGAGGCCAAGCAGCGTGGTGCGACAGTCGTTCTCTCGGCAGAGGGCATCCCTATGTCCCCGGACATCACCGAGTATCTGGCCGATCATCTGATCTACCTGGACTATCACAAGCACGACGTCATCTGGACACGGATCTTTATCCTGCGAAAGTCTCGCAGTGTGCCGCTCAAGCCCCAGATCTTGAAGCTCAATATAGAACGAAATGGCTTGTCCGTGGAAGAGATTCCCATCGCCTTGAAGCCCGTCTGGTTCCAGAGCAAGATCTAACGTGTAGATACTCGACGTAAGACAAAAATCCACATAGGCCCTTTCGAGATTGACCTCGACAAAGTGAACCTTTGGCACAACGTCTTGTGCCTCAACTCGAAAGGGCCACTCTATATGTAAAAGGGAGACGAGTAAGATGGATCAACAAGCGGACCTCTTTGCGGCTTTTCAGCAGGCTTTTCTGGTAGGATGGGCCCCGGTGGCCATCTTTATCATGGCCACGGCGGGTTTTGCCCTCCTGTACGCCGGGATGGTACGCAAGAAGAACGTCAGCCATACTATTCTCGTGATCAACGTGGGCTGGACGTTGGCTTTTATCCTGTACTATCTGATAGGCTACCCTCTGGCCTACTATAGCGACGCCCCGATCATCGGTTTGCCCGAGTTCTTACCCACCATCGCCAACCCGCTGCCGCCGGCCCTGTCTTCAGGCGGTGCCTACGGTATTGCTAGCAGTCCCTCGGGTCTGGGTGATCTGGCGTTGTGGTTCAAGATGGCTATGTTTGCCATCACCACCGTGGCCATCGTGCCCGGTGGTCTGGCTGAGAGGGACGAGTTATGGGGCTGGGTGATCGCCGCCGCTATCATCTCGGCCTTTATCTATCCTGTGGTGGAACACTGGGTGTGGGGCGGCGGCTGGTTGGGCAACCTGGGTTTCATCGACTATGCCGGGTCAACCGTCGTGCACCTGACCGGAGGCATGCTGGCCCTCATGGGATCTATCGTCATCGGGCCGCGCATCGGCAAGTTCGTGGGCAAGCGGCAGGAGCCGCGCTCCTTCTTTGGGCACAGCATCCCCCTGTCTGTTCTCGGCGCCTGGCTGCTGGTCTTTGGTTGGTTCGGTTTCAACATCGGCTCCAGCACGGCCGTCGACCCACAGACGATCAATATCGAGCTCTCCTGGGTCTCGGTCACCACAGCCATGGCCATGGCCGGGGGCCTCTTTGGCGCAGCGGTTACCTCGCGGGGTCACGTGCTGACCAGCATGATCGGCCTGCTGTCCGGCGCAGTGTCCATCTGCTCGGGGGCCGCCGTCATGCACCCCCTCTTTGCCGTTGCCACCGGCGTCATCGCGGGCACTTTGACCACCCTCGGCGTTGGTTTGTTGGAGCGCGTGCTCAAGATAGATGACGCGCTGGCCTGCTTCCCCGTCCACGGGATATGCGGTATCTGGGGCGTCTTGGCCACGGGACTCTTTGGAGGGAAGCCTCTGGGGGCCCATCCCATCTATGGACTGGAAACCTCCGAGTGGCTGTCCCAGCTCGGCGTACAGGCCCTTGGGGCCGTGGCCATCGCCGCCTTTGTGGCGGTGACGGGCTATATCCTATTCTGGGCGCTGGACAAGTTCGGGATGCTGCGCGTGACGCGAGACGCCGAGCTCTTTGGCATCGACATCGCCAACCATAAGACGTTGGCCTATCCGGAGGACATGGAGGATGAGATGTTCCGGTAGCACGCGACCACCTATGGTCGACGTGCAATGCGCTCTCGCCCGGGGTCCCGGAGCCTCGGGCGAATTTGGCTTCATCTGGGATTAGAGGACCAGGCTGTCTCCTCTGATTCTCCGCTCTCTCCTTTCCTCTAATTCTTCCATCCCACTCTTCGCTAGCATCAGGACCGTCAGTGAATGACTCGGTCCTCCGCCTTTTCCGTATGGCCCCGAAATCACTATACTATCTTGAGAGGGTGATAGGGAGTGCCCTTCCATTACGAGATGAGGGGAGTTGTAGCATACAGTGAGCGTAAGATTCGAAGTCCACGTGACGGTGCGTGAGGTGTGGGAATTGGCTCTGCCACGGGATACGGCTCTGCTGGGGGGCGCCGGGGGATTGGACCGTCCGGTGGCCTGGTGTGCCTGCCTACGGGCCACCTTTCCCGTATTCGACGACCTGGAGGAGGATTATGTGGCGGTGGCCAATTTGGGGCTGGCACGGCGGCTGGATTCCCGCCTCATGCCGCGCTATCTGTTGGAGCAACTGCACCGCCTTGGGGCCTCGGCGTTTGTAATAGATGAGGCGCTCAAATCGGGTGAGGGGCAGTTGGCCGACGAACTGGCCCTGCCCGTGCTGCGGTTGCCGCCGGGTTCCGATCTGCATGACGTGGAGCGCGACATCCTGCGCACGCTGGTTGACCGTGAGGGGCAGTTGGCGCGGCGGGAAAAAGAGATAAGGCAGCGGGTGCAGCGGGCTTTTTCGCGCGGGGGGATGGAGGCTGTGGCGAACGATCTGGCGCGTTTCTCCTCCGCCCGGGTGGTGGTGGAGCAGGAGAACGGCGTGGGCCTGGTGCAGAGCGAAGGCCTTTTGGAGAATGAGAGTGCGTCGGGAGCGGATTTCCCCATCGAGGTCGGAGGACGTTCCCTGGGAAGGCTCGTCCTGTATAGAGGATCCATCGGCTCCCTGGACAGGATCTATGCTCGGGAGGCGGCCGAGATGTGCGGTGTGGAGATGCTGCGACGGTTGTCGCGCCGGGAGACGGAGGTGCGCCTGGGAGTGACTCTGGTGGATCGCTTGCTGGAAGAGGAGGTGGATGAGGACGGGCTCATCTCCCGCTTCCTACACCTGGGGTACGACCCATCCCCGGACAGGTGCCATGTGGTGGTCGCCGTGGGCGCGACAGAGGGGAGCGAGGGGGAGGATACGGCCGGTGAGACCCTGGAGCGGGATCTGCGGCGCGCCGCCCAGCTAGAGGGGCCAGTCGTCCTCTCGTTGCTCTATCGTGAGAGCCACCTACTGTTTTGTGGCTTTGATGCCTCTGTGAACGAATCCCAGGCGCGCCGTTGGATTCGCCGTGTGCTCTCCAATATCCAACTGGATCAGGAGCTCGGCGTGAGCCGCATCGTGCAGGGGTTGGAGGGTCTGCGGGAGGGCGCACGTCAGGCCCTCGGGGCCTGGGAATTGGGCCAAAAGATCGCGGGATGTGGGGGCGCCTGCTATTACGAGGAGTTGGGATTGTATCGGCTTCTGGCCGACCTAAGGGACCGGGACAGCTTGGACCGTTTCTGTGAGGACGTGTTGGGGCCCCTCCTGCGCTACGATGCGGCCAACGGGACGGAGCTTGTGCATACGCTGGAGATCTTTTTTCGAGAAAACAGCAACGTCAGCCAGGCGGCGCAGGCGCTCTATGTCCACCGCAACACCCTCACTTACCGCCTGGATCGTATCGCCGAGATCACGGGCCTCGATCTGAACGACGCCGAGGCGCGCCTGTGCCTGCAGCTGGCCCTCAAGATCCATGATCTGGCCTCCTACAGCTCATAGTGCATGAAAGGGAACCGTCTGTGACTGTCACTGGTTCGACACAGAGGAGGGGCTCGTGAGAGATCGCGTTTCCATGGCTCGCGGCGGGGCGAGGTGGGCCATGGCGCTCCTGGCCTTGATTCTGGTGACGCTCCTGCTCCTGTTGCGGGTGACTGGACTGGGCGCCTTTATCACCATCGATGAGCCCACCTGGGCCGCGCGCAGCCAGAATTTCCATGACGCTCTGGTCGAGGGTGATCTCTTTCGCACCTACCAGTCGGAGCACCCGGGCGTGGTCACCATGTGGATTGGTACCCTGGCCATCCGCATCGCGCGGGCCGCCGAGGCGTTCACCCCTCGGCTGTGGGTGCTGCGTGTGCTGTGGAACGCCGTCTCCGCGAGGAGCGATGGGGTTCTCGCCGTCACCTTTTGGGCGCGCTGGGGCGTGGCCCTGGTGACGTGGGCGGGCATCCTGGCGCTGTACTTTCCCCTGCGGCGCCTCTTTGGGCGAGCCGTGGCACTGTTGGGCACTTTGTTGGTAGGCATCGATCCCTTTTATCTGGCACACTCGCGACTACACCATCTGGATGGGCTGTTGACGACGTTCATCATGCTTTCGGTCACCAGTCTGTTGGCCTATCGGGGAGGAGATGAACAGGAATGGCGATATCTGGTCTTCTCGGGGGTATGCGGGGGGCTGGCCATGGCCAACAAGTCGCCCGGCGCGTTGCTGATTCCCTGGATAATCGTCGTTCTGCTCGCGGACGCCTGGCCTGGAGGGAGGGAGGGACGATGGCAACGCCTGGGAAGAGCTATTAAGAGAATGGTCGTCTGGGGACTGGTGGCAGTGGGCACGGTATTCATCCTATGGCCTGCCATGTGGGTGCGGCCTCTGGCGGTGGTGCAAAGGCTGGTGGAGGGCGCGCGCCGACAGGGCCTGAATCCGCATGAACTGGGCAGTTTCTTCTGGTTCGAAAAGAGGGCCGATCCGGGTCCCGGCTTCTATCCCGTGACCTGGGCTTTTCGGACCATACCCCTCGTTGTACTGGGTTTGGTGGGATTGGGCTTGGGGGAGAGGGGGGATGCGCGTAGGCGACACGTCCTGCCGGTGTTGCTTTTTGTTGCGGGGTATGTCGCGTTTATGACTACCAGTCCCAAAAAGTTCGACCGCTATATCCTGCCCATCTTTCCCCTGCTGGATATCCTGGCCGCGTTGGGCTTTGATACTCTGTGTGACCGCACCGTCATCGACACACAGAGTATCAAACTTGTCTCGCTGATTCGCCGCGGGGCGTCCCGACTCGTCTGCCCCGCGTCAGCCTTTCTGGCGGCCGCGCTACTCATGGCGGGAGTTCAGCTAGTCCTGATCCTTCCGACCCATCCCTATTATCTGGCCTATTACAACGATATGCTGGG